>JASHQK010000472.1 GCA_030039195.1 Candidatus Sulfotelmatobacter sp. | reverse complement strand
AATCTGTACACCCGTCCCAAGAACCTCTGAATGCCTTCGATGCCGGAATCCTGCCAGTCGAGGTCACGATCGGGAGGCGCGGCGAAAAGGCTGTAGAGACGGGCCGCATCGGCGCCATAACGGGCCACCATCTCGTCCGGCGACACGACGTTGCCAAGACTCTTCGACATCTTGGCACCGTCTTTGATGACCATGCCTTGCGTGAACAAGCGCTCGACGGGTTCGTCATTGGCGATCAGGCCGAGGTCGCGCATGAATTTCGTCCAGAAGCGCGAGTAAATCAGGTGCAAAATGGCGTGCTCGACACCACCAATATATTGATCGATGGGAAACCAGTAATTGGTGATCTTCCCATCGAAAGGCGCGCGATCGTTGCGCGCGTCCGTGTAACGATAGAAGTACCAGGAGGAATCGACGAATGTATCCATCGTGTCGGTTTCGCGGCGCGCCGGCCCTCCACACTTCGGACACGTGGCATTCACAAACTCCGGCACACGAGAAAGAGGGGAACCACCGGTGAGCGTGATCTCAACGTTTTCAGGCAAGATCACGGGCAGATCTTTTTCCGGCACCGCAACAATGCCGTCTTTTTCGCAATACAGCATGGGAATCGGCGTACCCCAGTAGCGCTGGCGCGAGATGCCCCAATCCTTCAATCGATAGGTGACCGTAGCCTTGCCAATTCCTTTTTGCTCGGCATAGGCAGACATCTTCTTAATCGCATCGGCGCAGCTCATCCCGCTATAAATGCCGGAATTAATGACCATGCCGTCGTGAGTAGTAAATGGCAATGGCGGCTCCGTCATGGTTTCTTCCGGATCGTTTGATACGGGAAGAATCACGAGCCGAATTTCGAGCTTGTATTTCCTGGCAAAGTCATAATCGCGCTCATCGTGCGCGGGCACGCTCATGATCGCGCCGGTGCCGTAATCCATGAGAATGTAGTTCGCAACCCAGACCGGAATTTTTTCGTTGTTGTACGGATTGATCGCGAAGCGCCCGGTCGGCACTCCATGCTTTTCGATTTCGCCGATGTCGCCGGCTTCCTTTGCTTTGCGCTGCTCCGCGATCAGTTGATCGACTTTCGCGCGCAGCTCGGGGTTTGCCCCGGTCAAATCGGCGACAATCGGATGCTCGGGCGCAAGCTGGATCGAGGTCGCGCCGAAGATGGTGTCCACGCGCGTCGTAAAGACGCTAATCGTCGAACCCGCCGGCCCGAAACCCTGATGATTCGGCCCGTAGTCGAGCTTGAAATCGACCAGCGTGCCTTCGCTGCGGCCGATCCAGTTGCGTTGCATGGTGCGCACTTTTTCGGGCCAGCCGGCAAGCTTGTCGAGATCGCGCAACAACTCTTCGGCATAATTCGTGATGCGGAGGAACCACTGTTCAAGTTCCCGTTGTTCGACGGGCGTGTCTTCGTGACGCCAGCAGCATCCGTTGACGACTTGCTCGTTCGCGAGAACGGTGGCGCACTTCGGGCACCAGTTCACCTTGCTCTTTTTGCGATAGGCCAAGCCACGATCGTAGAGCTTTAGAAAGAACCACTGGTTCCAGCGGTAATAATCAGGCAGACAGGTCGTGATTTCGCGCGACCAGTCGTAGGCGAATCCGAGGCGCTTCATCTGCGCCTTCATGTTGGCGATATTGCGTAAGGTCCACTCGCGAGGTGGAGTATTGGCAGAAATCGCCGCGTTTTCCGCCGGCAAGCCAAACGAATCCCATCCCATGGGATGAAGCACGTTGTAGCCGTTCATCCACATGTAGCGCGCAAGTGCATCCCCAATCGAATAATTGCGCACGTGTCCCATGTGCAGCGCGCCTGAGGGATAGGGAAGCATTTCGAGAACGTAATATTTCTTCTTCGTCGAATCGCGCTCCGCGGCGTAACGGGACGCGTCCTGTTGCCAGCGCGCGGCCCACTTGCTTTCAACCCGCTGTGCATCGTAGCGCTCGTCGCCGGGGCGAGATGTCCCGCCATCGTTTGTAGTCATGGCGGATTTTTCTTCGATCGCCATAAGAGGAGTCAAAGCCCGCAGAATAGTCCTTTATTTTACACGCGCGCTCGCACGGCTGGGCGCCCAGGCCACGACCTACCCCCCAGTCATCGGCTTGCGCGCTGTGCCGCGTCGGAAGTCCGATTTCGATGCTCTACCCAACCGTATTGAGCAGAGTTCCGATTGGAGGGATCGTGATGGCAATCTCGTCGCCAACCTGCAATTTGAATGAATCCGGTGGCACAATGCCCGTGCCTGTCAGAAGAAAACATCCTTTGGGAAAACTGCTGGCGCGGTAAAGATACTCCACTAATTCTTCTGGCGACCGCTTCATCTCTTTCAGGGCAGTGACGTCCGAGAACGCCATCGCGCCTGCGCGCCGAATTTCTATTTTGATCTCCGTCGATGCAGGGAGCGCTTCCTCAGTGAGGAGCAGGCACGGCCCCAACGCACAACTGCGGTCATAGACCTTGGCCTGGGGCAGGTAGAGCGGATTTTCGCCTTCAATGTCGCGGGAGCTCATGTCGTTGCCAACGGTATAGCCGACGATCTTTCCGCCCGGAGAGATAAACAGGACCAACTCCGGCTCGGGCACTGACCAGCGGGCGTCTTCGCGGATCGCAACTTTCGCTCCCGGCCCGACGACCCGATGGGGCGTTGCCTTGAAGAAAAGCTCTGGACGCTCGGCTTGATAGACCCGGTCATAGAAATCTCCACCACCGGCAGTTTTCGCTTCTTCCATGCGCGCGTTGCGGCTGCGATAGTAGGTGACGCCGGCTGCCCAGACTTCCTGACTACCGATCGGAGCCAGAACCTCCTGCGGAGTTGGAACGGTGGTCGCCGCCGGATGAATGAAGCCGCGCAAATGGCTAAGCAGGTCTGGATGCGTCACTACGTCGTCCCATACCGCCCCGCTCGCCATGTAGAAACGACCGTCGCGCTCGATTACGATGCCAGCGCGGGTACGGTAAAGTTTCATGAACAGGAGTATCTCATGTAGCGACGCCGCCTTGGTCCGGAGTCCGCAGCTCGTTGCGCTTGCCGGGCGGGCCAGCCCGATTGAGCTTCGTGGAAGATCCCACTTCTCGCAACGGCGGCGAGAAGTGGGGCACCCCATTCTTAATTTCTCTGGGTCTAAGGCCCCTTGACCCAAACCGAAACGTGTCCCGCCTTACATAACCAGCCTTTTCAGCGCGTCGACATTTCTCTTGTCGTCCCCCGGCTTATCGATCGGCGTCTCCGCAATAAACGCAGCATGCGCCAGGCGCGGATCGTTCACAAGTATGCGAAACGCCTGCTTGCCGATGGTTCCTTTCCCGATGTGTTGATGGCGATCGAGCTTAGATCCTCGGGCAGCTTTGGCATCATTGCAATGCCAGACCTTGACCTGATTCAACCCAATCACGCTGTCGAGTTGTCGCAGCGTGTCATACAAGCCATCTTCAGTGACAACGTCATATCCGGCGACGTGGGTATGACAGGTATCGATGCAGGCGCCGACAGGAACAATGCCCCGCAAGCGATCGACCAGTTCGGCAACCTGCTCGAAGCTTCCGCCCAGAGAAAATTCCGAACCGGCGGTGTTTTCGATCAGGATTGTCAGCTTTCCTTTCGCCAGATCCAACCCCCCCGTAGACGCGGCGATGGCGGCCGCTGTGCGAAGCAATCCTTGCTCCCGATCGGCTCCTCGAAACGAACCGGGATGCAAGACCAGATACTCCGCACAAAGCGCCAGCGCGCGTTCCACCTCGCCACGAAAAGCTTGCATCGACTGCTTTAGAAATATCTCGCTCGAACTGGCGAGGTTGACCAGGTAGTTGGTATGAATTGCGAGCGGCTTCAGGTCGTATTTCGTGCGCAAGCGGCTCATTTCGGAGCATTGCACGCTGCTTAGCTCGTAAGGGGCCCAGCGGCGTGGGCTCGACGAGAAGATTTGCAGAGTATTGCAGCCAAGTCGGTAGGCGCGTTCGGCGGCGTTTTGCACTCCGCCGGCGGTCGACGTATGGATTCCGATCCGGCGAGAAGTCAGACGGGGCGGCTTTTTCGGGGCAGGATATTGCAGGATGTCCTGCTCGGTCGCCATGGAACGCGGCATACAAATAGTTTCGGAGTTTTGAGTTCACCGTTGCAAGAGATCCCCCGTGCAGCCGGCCGGGTTTGCCCGGCCCCCTCGGGGGACGTTAAACTTGTCGGGCGACGGTTTTCCCCTGTAGCCGCGCTGTAATTGCGCTTCGCTCGCAGGGGCAGCCCCTTCAATTTCCAGCCATTGGAGGCGGCTGTCCGCACATGTTGGTTTCCGAAGGATGACTCTATGCTCGTCGTCATGAAGGCGCACGCCACCGAAGAACAGGTGCGCGATGTTTGCCAGAAAATCGAAAAAATGGGATATCGCGCTCACGCCATGCCAGGGGCGCAACGCACTGCCATTGGGATCACGGGCAATCGGGGTGAGGTTGAAGCGGGCACTCTCGAAGAAATGGCGGGCGTGCAGGAAGTCATTGCGGTATCGAAACCCTACAAGCTGGTGAGCCGCGAGATCCGCGAAGACAACACGATTATTCGATTCCCCGGAACTGCGGCGACCATCGGCGGGCTGGGGCTGGCGATTGTCGCCGGACCTTGCGCGATTGAAAGCCGCGAGCAGGCTTTTGCGATAGCAGAACGCGTGCATCGCGCAGGCGCGCAATTCTTCCGTGGCGGCGCTTACAAGCCGCGTACTTCGCCGTATTCATTCCAGGGTCTGGGCGAAGAGGCTTTGCGCATCATGGCGGAAATCCGCCAGCAGTTTGGCATGAAGATCATTACCGAAGCCATCGATCACGAGTCCCTCGATCTGGTGGAAGAATATGCCGACGTGATTCAGATCGGGGCGCGCAACATGCAGAATTTTTCGCTGCTCAAGCGTGCCGGCCGCGCCCGCAAGCCGGTCCTGCTGAAGCGTGGCATGTCGGCTACTCTGGAGGAATTCCTGATGGCGGCCGAGTACATTTTGAGCGAGGGCAATTACAACGTCGCATTATGTGAGCGCGGCGTGCGTACCTTCGCCGATCACACCCGAAACACGCTCGACCTCAGCGTCGTTCCGGCGGTGCAGCGATTGAGCCATCTTCCGATTCTGGTAGATCCCAGCCATGGAACCGGTAAGCGCAACAAAGTCACGCCCCTGTCACGTGCCGCAGTGGCCGTGGGTGCCGACGGGTTACTGGTGGAAGTACACCATCAGCCGGATCAAGCGCTCTCCGACGGCCCGCAATCGCTTTTCCCCGACCAATTCGACGATCTGATGGCACAGATTCGCCAGATCGCGGCGGTCGTAGGACGAAGCATCCCGGAGATCGGAGTCAGGGAATCTGCAGCCGTGAGCAAGTAGGTGAAGATCATCGGAGAATCAATCGCGCTCCGTAGAGGCCTCTTAAGATTCGCTCGCGCCGCATGTATCTTTGCTCTGAGCCTTCTCTTTTTGTTGGCTGTCGGTCGCGCCCAGAACTTCGTCGATATCAAGCCTTCGCCGCAGCAGGTCGAATGGCAAGATCTGGAATTTGGGGTGATCATCCACTTCGGCACGAACACCTACCTGGACCGCGAATGGGGCGACGGAACGGCCAGCCCGCAGCTATTCAATCCAACTGAATTGGATGCCGAGCAATGGATGCGCGCGATCAAAGCCGCGGGCGCGAAATATATTGTGCTCGTGGCTAAGCATCATGACGGATTCTGCCTTTGGCCCACGGATCAGACCGATTACAGCGTCAAGAGCAGTCCGTGGAAAAACGGAAACGGCGATGTGGTTCGCGCCGTATCGGAAGCAGCACGAAAATATGGTTTGAAGTTCGGCATTTATCTCTCACCCTGGGACCGGCACGAGCCGAAATACAAGAACTCGTCGGAATACGACAACTATTACATCGCGCAGTTAGACGAACTGACCAGCAATTACGGCGACCTGGTCGAATTCTGGCTCGACGGTGCAGGCAGCGCCGGACATACGTACGACTTCCCGCGCATCATCGAGAACCTTCGCATGAAACAGCCGAATACACTCGTTTTTGCCGATGCGGCGTTGTTTGAATACAGCGATATTCGCTGGGCCGGAAACGAAAACGGAACCATCCCTTACGAAAACTGGAACGTGCTCGATCGCCACGGATATCTGCGCTGGAGGCCGGTCGAAGCCGACACTCCGTTGCACAAAGGACACTGGTTCTGGCATCCGAACGACGAAGGCACGCTGAAATCGTTGGACGAATTAATCGCGACTTACGAAGCGACCGTCGGGCGCGGCGGGCAACTCATGCTCGGTTTGGCCCCAGACCGGCGCGGCCTTTTGCCCGACGCCGATGTGAAACGTCTCGAAGAGTTCGGCTCAGCAATCCGGAGCCGATATTCCGACAACTTGATTGCGCGAGAGCACATTCGCAACGACGCGACCGAAGCCGCTTTGGATGGCGATCCGGATACCTTCTGGTCGGCGCTACGCGGATCGCATCATGCGATTCTCGAAGCCGATCTCCGCCGGCCGGTCACTTTCGATCACTCGCTCGTCAAAGAATGGCTCAACGATGGTCAGCACGTCGAGCATTATCGAATCGAAGCCTGGGATGGCCGCGCGTGGAAGATGCTTGTGGAGGGACACGCGATTGGCCACAAGAAGATTGACAGCTTTCGACCAGTTACCGCGTCCCGGGTCCGCCTGAATATTCTTTCCTCAACTGCGGAAGCTCACATCCGCGAATTTCAGCTCTTCGAGATTGGCAGGCGGGAATAGAGTGCTCCGGGAACCGCAATTGGTGTCTGATTTTCAGCGTCACGCATTCGGGAAAAACCGCAAGACCGGTCAGCCGGGCTGATAATGACATTCAATTCCGGAATGGATCGGCACGAGAGTGCAAGCGCCGCAGGTCAACTCTCTTGCTGCTCCGGATCGGGCCCCGCGCTTTACCCGGAAGCGGAGCTGGCGCTCGTGACTGCACTTGCTTGTGAGGCTCGCTGATCAAGGCGCTTGCGGATGCGCCGAACTTCCACAAAGATCAGTCCGGACAGAGTGCACAGCAAACTGCCCAACATCACCAAAAGTGGATCCATTGTGACCGGGCCCCCTCCCGTCATTGTCATCGTCTACTCGCTTGCTCCGCTCGCCAATGGGTCCGAGACACGGACACTCGCCTCATAATGTTGGTTTTTGTTAGTGTCCGAAATGGCGCTGGCCCACAGCAAGAAGCGGTTTCAATGGATTATATTCAACCTAAAACAAAGCGAGTATACACATTTTCCGCAGATCAGCCACAGAATTTGTGAGGTAGGGCAAGGGTTTGCAACACCGTGAAAAACGCCGCGACAGCCGCGACTCCTTTTGAGCGATTCCTCCGGGCCGCTCCTACAAAGTTAGAGTCCCGGATCTCCGCAGTTTCGGATTCCCCGCCCTCGATCGGATGGCGTTGGCCAGTCTTTGACAAAGGCAGATCGATCCAGTTAAATGGAGCATTCGCGAGCAAACGTTTACTGCGCCTTCCCATCGCAAGGAACGAAACATGCTTTTGGAGAGCTTACGCAAAGAGGTACTCGAAGCAAACCTGGAATTGGTCCGACGTGGGCTCGTCCTCTATACCTTCGGCAATGTGAGCGGAATTGACCGGGACCGAGGCCTGGTGGCCATCAAGCCGAGCGGCGTGCCCTATGAGGAAATGACCTGCGAGCACATCGTTATCTCCGATCTGCAAGGGAAAATCGTTGACGGGGACCTTCGCCCGTCCTCTGACCTCCCTACCCACCTCGAGCTTTACAAGGCTTTCTCTAACATAGGTGGAGTCGCACACACCCATTCGGAATACGCGACCTCATGGGCGCAAGCGGAAACGCCTATTCCTTGTCTAGGTACGACGCACGCCGATTATTTTCACGGCCCAGTGCCGGTTACGCAGCCACTGAGCGCCTCTCAGATTCAGGGAGATTACGAACTGGAGACGGGAGTTGCGATCTGCCGTGTTTTCCAGAAACTCGATCCGGATGCGATTCCAGCTGTGCTTGTAGCTGGCCACGCTCCGTTCTGCTGGGGGAAGAACGCGGCGGAAGCGGCCCATAATGCCGTCATTCTGGAATACATAGCTCGCATGGCGAGCCACACGCTATTAATCAACGGGCAAGTTCAACCGCTGGCGCGAGAACTGCACGACAAGCATTTCCTGCGCAAGCATGGTGTTCACGCGTATTACGGGCAGGCCAAAAAATCATGATCCCTGACATTGTTACGGTGCGAAATGGCACGGCTCCAGCCAAGTCGCGCCCTTCCGCGGAGGGCTGACCGCATGGCTCTGGTGGCAGGAGTGGACTTCGGCACGCTGAGCGTGCGCGTATCGATTGTCGACAGTGAGCGAGGGTTGCTGGCTTCCGCAATCGCGGAATATCCCCTGCATCGCAAGCGCGAAGATCCTGACTTCGCGACACAATCCCATAAAGATCACATGCCGGCTTTGGCGCAGGCGATGCGGCAGGCTGTTCAGTCGGCCGGAGTCTCCGGATTGGGCATTCAGTCCATCGCTCTCGACACGACGGGATCGAGCGTAGTTCCAGTGGGCGAAGGTCTACAGCCCATCGACGACTACTATCTGTGGTGCGATCACCGCGCCAAGGTGGAGGCGGCACAGATTACGGAACTGGCCCGGCTGGAAAAGCTGCAGGCAATCGAGTGGTGCGGAGGTGTTTATTCCTCGGAGTGGGGATTTGCCAAATTACTCCATTGGCTGCGGCACAACCCGGAAAAGCGCAGCCAGTTTGTGAGCGCCTTCGAACACTGCGATATGGTCGCGGCCACTTTATGCGGTGTGACAGAGGCACACAAGGCGAAACGCAGTGTGTGCGCCATGGGACATAAGTGGATGTGGAACGCTGCCCTCGGAGGGCTTCCTCCGGAAAGCTTTCTGGCCAAGGTGGACCCGCTACTGGCGGGAGTGCGCGAAAAGCTAGCGGGCGAATATGCAACCTCCGATAAAATTGCCGGAACCTTAAGCCCCTACTGGGCTGGAAAACTCGGGCTGCGAACCGGAATCCCCATTCCCGTCGGGGCATTCGATGCGCATTGGGATGCGATCGGAGCCGGCGCCAAACCGTGCGATGTCGTCAATGTGGTCGGCACCTCGACCTGTATCATCGCGTATGCGCCGAAGGCAGAGTTAATTCCTGGCGTATGCGGAGTCGTGCCGGGCAGCGTGCATCCGCACTTTACTGGGATCGAAGCCGGGCTTTCCGCCACAGGCGACATCTTCGGTGCCATCGCGAGTCGGGCAAATACGACGGTCGAACAGCTGAGCGAAGGACTGACGAAGTATCGCGCCGGCCAAACCGGGTTGCTCAGAATGACCTGGGACAACGGCGATCGGACGGTGCTGGTAAACCCGAATCTTGGCGGCATAACGTTGGGATGGAATCTGCAACACACCGCACAGGACGAACTGTTCGCGGCTATTGAGGGAACCGCATTCCACACCCGCGTCATCCTCGACCGCATGAGCGAACATGGTGCGCCGACACACCGCGTCATCAATGGCGGGGGAATCCCTCAATCCAACCCAGCCCTGAACCAGATTTATGCCAATGTATTAGGGCGCCCGGTTCTAGTGCCCAGCAGTAAGGTAACTGGACTGGGATCGGCCATCTTCGCCTTCCTCGCTGCTGGGACCTTTCCCAACATCGAGGAAGCGCAACGACGGGTTTGCCCGGCTCATACGGTTTACGAGCCACAGCCACAAACGCAAGCGACGTATTCTGATCTTTACGAACTCTATCGCAAGATTTATTTCGAGTTCGGTGTCCCGTCTGCGCCATTCGGAGGCGTCTTGCCCAAACTGATCCAGATCGCGCGGGGCTCCTAGAAGGGAACCGACTTCCCTTCGTGATTCAGGGAGCGCGGATGCGGAGTTGTCTGCTGCCTGCGTTCGCTGCCGTCAAAATCCGTTGGCTAGATGGTAGTAAGCGTCATTCCAACACAGCTCTTTGGCGAAGGCCCTCAATTCGGTGTTGCGGTCAATCAACAGGCATTCCATACCGGCCATTTCGGCGAAATTCTCAAGGTGTTCTGGCTTTAAGGCTCGACTCAGAACAGTGTGGTGTGCGCCGCCCGCGGAAATCCAAGCGGTTGCCGCAACTTTCAAGTTGGGCTCTGGCGTCCAAAATCCTCGTGCCACAGGTAATTTCGGAACCGGATGCTCCGGCGGAATCAGGTTGACCCGGTTGATGATCAAACGAAAACGGCTTCCTAGATCAACCAGAGAAGCATTGACCGCGTCCCCGCTTGCGGCGGTGAAAACAAGGCGAACCGGGTCGGCTTTCCCGCCAATCAAAAGCGGATGGATTTCCGCCGTCGGCTTTTCGCCCGTGATCGATGGACAAACTTCCAGCATATGCGCGCCCAGTACCTGACCACCATTTTTCAGGTGATAGGTGTAATCCTCCATGAACGAGGCTCCCCCCGGCAGGCCGTCACTCATGACCTTTACCGCGCGCACCAGAGCGGCTGTTTTCCAGTCGCCCTCAGCTCCAAAGCCATAACCATCTTCCATCAGACGTTGGACGGCTATTCCCGGGAGTTGTTCCAACCCATGTAAGTCTTCAAAGGTATCGGTGAATGCGTGGGCTCCAGTCTCCTCCAAGAAACCGCGCAGCCCCAGCTCGATTCTGGCAGCTTCCCGCAATGACTCGCGGCGGCATCCGCCTGGGCGCAACGCCGCAGCTACGGCGTAAGCTTCATCGTAATGAGCTGTGAGCTTGTTGATTTCTGCATCCGTCACCTGCCGGATTCGCTGCACGACGTCTCCAACACCATATCCATCGACGGAATAGCAGAGATTGATTTGTGCGCTGACCTTGTTTCCTTCGGTCACGGCCACATTCCGCATATTGTCACCGAGCCGCGCGACCTTGAGCTTCTGCGCGTCATGCCAGCCGCAAGCAGCCCTGATCCAGGCGCCGATCTCTGCATGAACAGCGCTATCCTGCCAGAAACCCACCACAATTTTGCGTCTGAGCCGCATGCGGGCACCGATGAATCCGAACTCGCGATCGCCGTGGGCGGACTGATTCAAATTCATGAAATTCATATCGATGCTCGACCACGGCAGTTCATCATTGAACTGCGTGTGGAGGTGCATCAGCGGTTTGCTCAACGATCGCAATCCGGCGATCCACATGCGAGCCGGCGAGAACGTATGCATCCAGGCGATCAAACCGATGCAATTGCGTGAGCTGTTAGCCTCAAGGCACAAATTGCGAATCGATTCGCTGTCGGTCATCACCGGTTTGGCGACAATCTTTACCGGAATCTCCGCGGAATCGCCTAGTGCGCGGGCAATCAGTCCAGCGTGTTCTTGGACTTGCTTCAGCACCACATCCCCATAGAGGTGCTGGCTTCCGGCCACGAACCAAGCTTCCAGATCACCCAGATGAGTCATCCCGTCCTCTTGCATTGCATGTCCGCTTCGGGAACATGGTCACGATCGCAGCTTGCGCCCGCCTTCTTCATAGTTCCTTTTTGAAGTAGGGTTTGGCGTTCATTGGGCCCCGGCGAACCAAGCACCAGTAAACGTTTGCTCATTGTAAGGCCAAACCTGGAGAAGCGTACGGATTTTTTTGGCTGTTCCGCTCATAGATAGATTCGCTCGTTTACGAGGTCGTAAACGTATACCCTGCAGAAGGGCGATTCTCTGGTAAGATTACGCGTTGTTGGTCTCCTATCCCTGCAAGTCCATGGACATTCGAGAAATTGCGCGGCGGGCTAAGGTCTCGACAGCTACAGTCTCGCGCGCCATCAACCGCGTCCCGACCGTTGATCCGCAGCTTTCCAAGCGAGTTTGGCGAGTTGTAGAAGAGCTAGGGTATTTCCCCAACACCCAGGCGCGAGCTCTGGTGTCTGGCAGAAGCCGGATTTTTGGTTTGATCGTTTCCGAGATCACCAACCCGTTTTTCCCCGAGATTGTTCAGACCTTCGAAAACCTGGCCGTCGAGAACAACTATGAAATCCTCCTGACTTCAACCGTGCACGACCCGAGAAGGATGGAACTTTCCGTACGGCGCATGATCGAACGCCGGGTCGACGGGGTCGCCATCCTAACCTTTGGCATGGAAGAATCCTTGCTGCAGCACCTCCGTTTTCGACAGGTCCCGCTCGTGTTTGTCGATGTTGGTCCTGACACGCCACATGTAGCCAACATTCGAATCGACTATCTCAGCGGAATTCGACAGGCTGTACAGCACCTTGCGGCACTTAGACACACGCGCATCGCGTTCATTACCGGCCCACTCCGCTTGAAATCAGCATTGGCCAGAAAGACCGCATTCCTGCAATCGATGTCGGAGATTGGTATTCCCACGAATCTGATTACCGAAGGGGATCACACCATGGAAGGCGGCATGAGCGCTCTGACGAAATTGATTGCCGTACACGGCCGGCCCACCGCAATTCTCTGCTCGAATGATATGACAGCGATCGGGGTCTTACGCGAGGCTTTTGAGCGCGACATCAGGATACCTTCAGAGCTTTCCGTCATCGGCTTCGATGATATTCGTCTGGCGCAGTTTACAACGCCTCCATTGACAACTGTGCAAATGTCGCAGACTGAGTTAGCCCGATTGGCATTTCAGGCGTTGATGAACGAAGTCGGCCAAATGTCAGAGGACCATCAAGCAAGCGAATATCGGCTGACCACCAACCTGATTTTGCGGCGTTCTACAGCTCTCGCACCCACCACAAGCGATCGCAAGAAAGCGCCGCGGAAACCCGTCTAAGGTTCAAAGGTCGTGAGCGGACGGGAAAGAATACTTGCTAACCAATAAGCTCTTCCCGAAACCGTCCGTTACTCGAATCAGGTCACATTGACCATTGCAAGACCGCATAGGAGTGTGCCGGCACTTCGAACTTTGTATTTGACCCGCCAACCGACGGCTTGGCGAAGGCTTGAGGGGCAACTTTCTGGGGAGCAGCGAAACTATTCGAAGCCTTCAGGTCATTGCCGGTAAGCAGCCAGGAAGAAATGGTTGCGGATGGGCGCTTCTCTTCCCAAACCAGCTCCACCTCCCGATCATTCGACAAATCACGGTTCAGCACAAACAAGGAGACCTTTCCTTCCGACTGGTCGATGGTTCCGGCCACATCCACGTATGGAACCTCGTCCATGCCGTGCACGTCATAAGTCGGACATTCGACAAGAAGATTCAGAACTTTCCCCCGGGCGAACTGCAGACCCCAACCGTAAGGATAGTAGATCGTTTGACGGAATAGGCCTTCTGCATTGGTAGTAATAGGTGCGATAACGTTAACTAACTGGGCCAGGCAGGCGATCTTAACCCGATCAGCATTGCGCACTTGAGAATTAACTAGCCCACCTACTAGCAATGCATCTTCCAGGTTGTAGACTTCTTCCAGC
>JASHQK010000471.1 GCA_030039195.1 Candidatus Sulfotelmatobacter sp. | reverse complement strand
AATGGATCAAGATCGACCGCAGCATGATCCGGGAGAAGGACGATTCATATCCAAGAGAAATCCAAGCGTCTTGTCATCCTGAGCGAAGCGAAGGATCGATGCACTCCCCGGCCAACTGCACAGGTCCTTCGCCGCTAAAGGCTGCGGCTCAGGATGACAAGGGATTGGGAACCGCGAACGCGACTCTCAGTTTCCGCTTCATGGAGCCGCTCGAGGAAGCCGTTTATCTCGATCAGGTGCGGCTGCTGGCGGTCGATCATCCTGCGGACATGGACGTGTATCCCAACGAATATTTCGCGTCGAATCCGCCATATCCGAAGTTCAAAGTTGTGGTGAGCCGCGATGCACGTCCGCCTGCAGGCGCGTGGGACGATCTTGGCCATGATGTTCTGCCCGAACTGCTTGCGCATCGCTTCATTGGTGATTTTGCTCTGACGCAATTTCTTGGGTTCGCCAAACCGCACACGCTGACGCTCGATCTCGGTCAAGCCTATAACGGTGGTCCGCTGTGGCTGCTGATGCATGGCGAAGTCGAATATTTCTCCGCCAACAGCATGTATGCGGCGTCGCAAGCCGGAATCACGGCGATTTCGCCGTACGTGGAGGTGCAAAACGCCAACGGAGATTGGAAGCGCGTCGTCGATGATATGGGCTTCCCAGCAGGTGGCCCGCGCACCATGACCGCCGATCTCACCGGCAAACTGCCGGTGGGCACGCGGAAGATCCGTATCACAACGAATCTGCAAATTTATTGGGACAGCATTCTGGTCGACCGGACTCAGCAACCAGCTGCACGCGAGATCCCTCGCCCCGCGGGTAAAAGCGCGGGGCTTCGCGATGACGCAGCAAATGATGATTCTCAATTACAAGTGCGTCATCCTGAGCGCAGCCGGGTCTCAGGCGGAGCGAAGGATCTCGCGCGTACGATTACGGACTATCGCCTCAGCATTGTCCCTCTCGTCCACGCCGATCTCGAGCACCACGGATATCCGCTGAAAATCGAAGGCACGCCGCCGGGAAATGTGAATTACATCTACGAGCAGGCGAGCGCGACCGGACCGTACACGCGCCCGATGGGAACGTATACGCGCTACGGCGACGTGCTGCCGCTGCTTGCGGCGACCGACGACAAGCTGGCCGTTTTTGGATCGGGCGACGAAGTTCGCCTCGACTTCGATCCGTCGCGGCTTCCCGCGCTTCCCTCCGGCTGGGTGCGCGATTACTTTTTTGCCGCGAACGGCTACGAAAAAGATATGGACTTCTACGCCGCCGACGGCAATTACGTCGCGCCGCTGCCATTCCTTAGCATGGGCGATTATCCCTATGGCCCGCCCAAAGCGTTTCCGCTCGATGACGAGCACCTCAATTACCTGCTCGAATACAATACGCGGCACATGTCGGGCAACGAGCAGCGGGGATATGCGTTCGCCTACGGCGCACAGACTAAGTGAGGAGACGGCCCATATTCGTGTCATCCTGAGGGGCGCCTTTTGCGACGAGGGACCATGTAGTTTCCGTGTCCAGGCAAAATACATGGGTCCCTTCGCTCCTCTCAGGATGACAAGGAAATATGAAATCGTTTCAATATTGACATTTTCCTGCTTTCCATAATCCAATAGCGGTTCCCATGGAAACGTCTACCGCCTCTGCTCCCGCTGTACCCCGCCTGCGCCGCACGCTCACCCTTTGGGATCTGGTTTTCTACGGAATTGTTCTCATCCAGCCGATCGCACCCGTGCCCTTGTACGGCGTGGCGCAGAAACTCTCCGACGGCCACTTCGTAACGATTATTCTGATTGCCCTGTTCGCCATGCTGATCACCGCAGTCAGTTATGGACGCATGGGCACGCTTTATCCCTCGGCCGGATCGGCGTACACGTACGTTGGCAAGGGATTGAATCCGCACCTCGGTTTTCTGGCTGGATGGGCGATGATTCTCGACTACCTGCTGCAGCCGCTGATCAATACCGTATGGATTTCCACGGCTTTGCATGAGCGATATGTGCATCAAGTTCCATATATCATTTGGGCCTTGTTGATCGCCGGCATCATGACGGTGCTGAATTTGATCGGCATCAAGACTTCGGCGAACGCGAACAAAGTGCTGCTGGGCATCATGACCATAGTGATTGCGGCATTCGTGGTTCTGGCCCTGAAATACTTGTATGGTGGACAAGGCTGGGCGGGGCTGTTTTCCTTGCAGCCGATCTATGATCCACAAACGTTCAACTGGGGAAAAATCAAGGTCGCGACTTCATTCGCCGCACTAACCTACATTGGCTTCGACGGCGTGACCACGCTTGCCGAGGATGTGGAAAATCCCAAGCGCAACGTTCTCCTGGCCGTGGTGCTGACCTGCATTTTTGCCGGCGTATGCAGCGCGTTCGAGTCCTACCTGGGCGCGCGCGTGTGGCCCGATTGGCGGTCATTTCCCAACCTCGAAACCGCGTTCATGGATATATGCAGCCGGGTTGGCGGACGGGTCCTGTTCAACGCGATGGGCTTCATCCTGATTGTCGCGGCATTCGGCAGCGGACTGACGGGCACCCTCGGTGCCGCGCGCCTGCTGTTTGGCATGGGCCGCGACGGCGTGTTGCCCAAGAAATTTTTCGGATACTTGAAGCCCGGCAGCAGCACTCCCACGAATAACATTCTGCTCATCGGAGTACTCGCTTTTGCAGGGGCAGAACTGCTCTACCATATCGGCAATGCCTACGAGCACGCCGGAGAACTGCTGAATTTCGGAGCTTTTCTCGCCTTTACCGGAGTGAACTTCGCATGCTTCTGGCAATTCACAGTGCTGGCGCAGCGCAGAGGCGCAAGGTGGCGACTCCTCCAGGATGCTCTCCTGCCGCTCATTGGTTTTCTCGTTTGCGGTTATATCTGGTGGAACCTGAATAATCTGGCCAAAACTGTGGGCGGTATCTGGTTTGCCGTCGGTATCCTCTATGTCGGTTACAAAACGAACTGGTTCCGCTCAGCACCAGTCATGATCGACTTCAGCGATTCGTAAACTCAATTTCCATCGGCGAAGTTCTTAAGCTGAAACTCGCTAACTTCGAAGACACTCGGAACACAAGCAGGAGGGTTGCATGCTAGGCTCGGCCAGGATCATTGCTTTTGTCCCGATTACTGACGGCGCCAAGGCCAGAGAATTCTACGAAGGCAAGCTTGGCCTTAGCTTCGTGCAGGACGACGGCTTCGCGGTTGTGTTCGACGCGAATGGAATCCGCCTGCGCGCCGTCAAAATGAAGGAGGTCAAACCTCCGCACTTCACCATTCTGGGATGGGAAGTGAAACCAATCGAGAAGGCCGTCACCTCGCTGCGTGATCGCGGAGTTCACTTCGAGACTTTCGGCTTCTTCAAACAGGACGAACTCGGAATCTGGACCGCTCCCTCCGGCGACAAAGTGGCCTGGTTCAAAGACCCGGACGGAAATATCCTCTCTGTCTCAGAACACGTTTAGCTCATCATTACACCTGAAAAGCTGAGACGCGGAGAGCGCAGAGAAATCCGCTGAGAACGCCGAGAAAAAACTAACCAGCTTACGATCCAAGAGATTCCGGACCTTCGCTTACTCGATGTTCCAGCCGCTTACCTCCACACTCGGATTGGCTCCGCCTAATTCCTTCGCGCGATACGTCGCCGTGATCTCGCGCTTTTCTCCGGGCCGCAGAGAGATGTAGTTGTCCTCCCAAACCACCGGAAGGATCTCTTCACCCTTTGCCCCTTTATCGACTTTCAGCCTGATAAAGAAAGCCAGGCTCTTGCTTGGATTGGTCAGGGTGACGCGCGTGACCGCCTCGTCGCCATGAATCTCCGTCCGGCTCGATTCACTCATCTTGACTTTCGGCAGCTGAGAAATGGCTGTGTAATCCGCATAGGAAGCCGTCGGTGTCATAAACCAGGTGGTTTTTTCCCAGTCGAGCGTTTCAGGCTTGGTCGAGAGCCAGTAGAAATTCGAGCCCACGACTTTACCGCTCGCGTCTTCCAGTCGCAGCACCACGAAGTAGGTCGGAGTCAGGCCATCCATCTCGGGCAGCGTGAAGATTCTCGCGGTGCTGTCGGCGGGGGCATCGACGTTATTTTCCTGCGAAAACCTTTCGGTCATGTCGAGGTTGTAAACCTTGCTCGTCAGTTTGAGGCCTTTTGCGTCTTCGTACTGGCTGCTGACGACCCAGATCGAATGGTCGTCATAGCCATAAATCGGATGCAGTGCCTCCAGAGCGCGCTTGGCGCCGAAGTATCCGCCTCCGGGACGCAAATAATAGTCGTACAGGTGCCAGATCATCGAAGGCCAGGCATTGTTGAGCATCCACTGAAT
This sequence comes from Candidatus Sulfotelmatobacter sp., assembly GCA_030039195.1. GTDB lineage: Bacteria > Acidobacteriota > Terriglobia > Terriglobales > Acidobacteriaceae > Sulfotelmatobacter. The sequence continues at coordinate 1,824 of JASHQK010000471.1, read as the reverse complement.
CACGCCGGTGGACTCGTACTTGTTGCGGCTGTAGGCCTCGTACATCGCACGCACGCCTTCGTAAGTCTGCATCTGCGACTTGATGGTGAAATCTTCGACGTTGTCGGACTTGCCATAGCGTTCCGCCAGCGCCGTGCCGAACACGTTAATGGTTTTGAATTCGCCCCCGCCCGCGTGGTAGTTCCAGACGTCGTCGATGGGCCAGAGATGATCTTTGCCGACCATCTCGCGAATGCTCTCAACCGGCGGCACCGCCGGGCCCATGCTCGTTTCTGAGTTGAAGCCGTAGGCCCCGCCGCAACCTCCAGGATTGCACAGCTTGCGTCCGGGCTGACCTTGCGGCGTGTCAACCTCCCAATAACTGGGCGCAATGTACTCGTAAGGCCCACTCATTTTGACGCCGTTTTCTCCAGTCACGCTCGTCGGCTTGCCAGTAGCCGAGGAGAGTATGGGATTCGGCCACAGCAGATCCTTTTCCACGTCGAGATATGTCTGCTCCACGTCCGGCGGCGGCGGGTTGTCGCTGCCGTTCAGCCACATCAGCAGGCTGGGATGGCTGCGCAGCCGATAAATCTGGTCGCGCAACGATTCCTTGGCGATGTCGAAATCTTCCGGTTTCCAGCGCGGCCAGCGCTCCCAGAAAGAACAGCAGCACCAACCGGCCATGACCAGAATTCCCTGGCGATCGGCCAGACTGAAGAATTTTGCGGTTTCCAGCTTGCCTTCGAGGCGGATCGTGTTCAGCCCCATATCGCGAACATAACGAAACTCGTCGTGCAAGCGTTGCGAGTTTTCGCGCATCATCATGTCCGGAGCCCATCCGCCGCCGCGGATCAGAATATTCTTGCCATTGATATGGAACTCTCGTCCGCCAACCGAGTTGAAGTCGGAGGTGATTTCCCGGATGCCGAATTCGGTGTGCGAGCGATCGCTCGCGGCGCCATTCACCTCAAACTCTATTGTGAGCGGATAAAGATTCGGCTTGCCCATCTGAGCCGGCCACCACAGGTGGGGATTGGTGAAGACGAGTTGCGAATATTTATCTGGCGTGAAGGTGATGTCTTTCGATTCGTGAGGTTGAAGTACGACGTCTTGCTCAAATGCGACATCGCCGATCTGCCCTTTGAGCTTGCCCTGAACGGCGAGACCGATGCCGTTCTTCAGCTGCGCCGTGACCGTGAGCTCGGCGCGGTCGTTCGCCGGCGAATTCACCTTGGAAACCACCGTCGGATAACGCAGCGCAACCGGCCCGCTCGCGGTCAAGTAAACATCGCGCCAGAGCCCCATGTCTTTGTCGGGAGGCGCAGGATTCCAGTCGACGAACGTGATTGCGAGATCATGATCGGTCGGCGAGAAAACCTGCACGGCCAGAACATTTTCTGACCCCGGTCTTGCCGCCTCGGTTACGTTGAACTCATACGTACGCCATGCGCCGGCAACGTGGTCGGAATCAGCGATCTGTTTCCCGTTGAGCCAGATATTCGCCCGATAGTTGATGCCGTCAAACTTCAGCCACACGGTTTTACCCTTGTACGAGGCCGGCATCTCAAACGCGTTGCGATACCACCAGGACACGGCGTAAGGACTGTCTGGCGCCATGGGAATATTCGAGAAGTTCCCGCCGATCGGATATGTGACCCCGGGGAAACTGCGCAAATTCATGGCAAAAAACGGATCGGGCAGTGTCTTATCCTTGACCAGCGCCGCGACAACCGTGGTCGGGACGGTCGCGTGGTGCCATCCTTGAGGCGAGAATTTCGCAGTGGAGATGACCTCTCCCTTCGCCTCGACTTTCGCCGAAGTTTCCAGTGACCATCCCTCCTG
>JASHQK010000470.1 GCA_030039195.1 Candidatus Sulfotelmatobacter sp. | reverse complement strand
ACGTCCGCGCCGGAGCGTTGTTTACCATTCAGAAAGTTATCGATGAGACCGCTCTGTTTTTCGCGGTCAGCAGTCACGGGCACATGGTGAGCGATCTGCAACTTTCTGACATCAACATCCGCGACGACAAGAAACCGCCGGCAAAAATCTTTGAATTCCTTCCCCAATCGAAGCTGCCCTTGCGGCTGGCCCTGTTGATCGATACCAGCGGCTCGGTGCAAGACCGCTTCACGTTTGAAAAACGCGCGGCAGGAAAGTTCGTGCAGAAAGTGCTGAACGGCACATCAGACCTGGGATTTGTGGCTGGTTTTTCCGGCGAAACGACGGTGACGCGCGATTTCACGGCTAACGCCACGGATCTGCGTGCCGGCATTGATCAGCTCAAAAGCGGCGGAGGCACTTCATTGTTCGACGCCGTTACGTTTTCATGCCGGAAACTCTCCGAATATCCCGAAGCCGGCCGCGCGGCTCTGGTACTAGTTGTCATCAGCGACGGCGAAGACAATTCCAGTCATCGAAGTTTGAAGCAAACCATCGAGCAGGCAGAAAGTTCCGGCGTCACCATTTACAGCGTCAGCACATCGGAAAGCGCCAGCGTGCAGACCGACGCGGATCGAGTGCTGCAGGTGCTCGCCGAGCGCAGCGGCGGAGAGGCCATGTTCCCGGGCGACTTGATCACTTTTGAAAAGTCTCTCGACAAGCTGCGCGAATTGATTCGTAGTCGTTATCTCATCGCCTACAAGCCAGCCGACTTTGTGCCGAACGGCAAGTACCGCGCCGTCCACGTGACTGCCGAGAAGGACGGCAAGCGCCTTCAGGTTCACGTCCGCAAGGGCTACTACCCTCGCTCGTCGCAAGGGCCGAGCTAGGAGAACGTTAGCCAACCGGTAATCCTTGTGCCGCAGGTTCTTGCGGCTGCTGCCGGGAGCGGGGAGTCGAACCCCCAAGGTACCTAGTACCGGCGGATTTTTAGTTACCCTTGTCTTGCAAAATCAACGACTTGCGAGGAATATCCCTCACAGACATTTCCATTTCGTGATTGTCGACAATTCGGGAGTTGATTGCGACAAGCAGTGCAAGCCTGGTAATCAGTCAGTAAGGGAAGGCTGGGGCGAAGGCTCATGAGGCTGACCATGGATGATCAAAGCTGCGCAGAAGAAAATCACGAGCGCTCGCAAGCACCCGGGCTCGCGCCTGAGCAGGAAGAATACGGCTGAGCGCGGTTGCCCCGATCATGGTTGAAAAAATAGCAAAGAAGGCCCGCTCTTTGTCCGCGGCGCGCCGACCAGGCATAAACGGCAGCATGCGGTCTCTGTACTTCACAAGTTCCCCGACAATCTGAGCCTTCATCGCCGGATCTGTCCGCGCTAACTCGGGCGCGAGGGCCGGCAGCGGACAACCGCGTTCGGGATAGTCGCACATTTCCGGGCGCAAATAGGTTTTCACAATGGCCTTCCATGCCTGGCCTGGCCGCGCCTGTTCGGCCGCGCGAGCGAGGATACCGGCGATCTCCTCGAAACCGTCGCGCACCGACTCTACCAGCAGATCGTCCTTGCTCCCGAAATGCTTGTAAAAACCGCCGTGGGTCAGACCAGAGTCCCGCATCACGGTTGAAACGGCCGCACCATGCAATCCTTCGGCGCGAACGCGCCGGGAGGCCTCCTTCACAATTTGCCGATGGATTTCCGCTTTATGTTCAGACCGATAACGCATGCCTGATTATAGGATGCTGGTAGTCATCCCACGGCTCCATCCACTTCTCCCAGTGTCCGTAAAAATCCGAATCCGTAGGATGATGCATATCATCCTATAACCTGAAAGGAGAAGTTCGATGTCTCATTCAATGATTCCGTTAGATCTCGCCGGCTCGATCGTCACGATGGCTGTCATCTCGGTCGATCTGGTTGCGGTGACGCAGGCGCTTTCCGGCTCGTTCGCCCGCCGCCTCGTGATTGCGGCCGTTGGCGGGGGATGGGTAGGCTTGGCAATGTTCCTCGGCGCATCCGGCCGGCTGGCGTTCTCACCGGCGTCTCCCGTGCCTCTGATCGGCGTTCTGTTTGCCGTCTTTCTGCTGACGGCCGGCGTGCTGGCGTTGACCAGCGAAAAGGTGCGCGCCACCCTCCTCGGAATTCCGCCGCAACTACTCGTCGGCTTGAATGCGATGCGCATCCTCGGTGTCCTCTTTCTGCTGGACTTCATCGCAGGAAGCCTGAGTGGACCATTCCCATTCTTTGCAGGTTTGGGCGACATGATCACTGGCGCGCTGGCCATTCCGCTTGCGCTAAGCATTGCCCGTTCCAAAGAGCCCTCGGTGCGCACGATTGCGGGATGGAACGCCTTTGGAACGCTTGACCTCCTTGTGGCCGTTGGGCTCGGCATCACTTCGGCGGCGGGCAGCCCGCTGCAACTGATCCATGCCGGTGTGGGGTCGCAGGCGATGCAGTACCTGCCGCTGTCCCTGGTGCCCACGGTACTTGTGCCCTTCTACTTGCTAACACACGCGATCGTCGCCGCGCAGCTGCGAGTGCGTTCCAGAGCCGTTCCTACGACGCTCACTGCGAGTTCAGCGCCTAGGTAGCCTAGTCTCAGTGGGTCCTGTCCCGCTCCTTGAGGCGGCGCCACACCGCCGAACGGGCCAGGTGAATAGGCCAGAAAAAGAGAAGGTATCGCGGCGCGAGATCAGTTGCCGCCAAATCGCAATTTCACTCACCCGAAGAGTCAGGATGGCATCATTCTTCCGGTCGCACAGAGAAGTCGGGTAGACATGGGCAAGGCGGTCTTGGTCGCGGCTGCGCCATCCGGTGTCCACTGCCGGGGATCATAACCAAATCCGGACTAGTGACCGTCTGAAGGCGCGGAAGAACGAAGCTCCCGACCTAGCAGTGCGCCAAGCGCGGCGCTGACCGGAACCACGGCGGTATGCCAAACGAGGATGTGCGCGGCCTGAAAGTTCGGACAATGCAGTTCGAGCATAGCCACGCCGGCTAGGCCGCCCAGCATTCCGCCGATCAGTCCTGCGGAGGTGGGATTGACCGCGAATCCCCGGCGAAGCATCAACCAGCTTAGCAATCCGGCGGGAATTGCATGAAGAAAACCGGTAAGCAGACACGTGATGCCAACCGACAAGAAATGATCGGTATGGTAGTCGCGGAACAAGTCCGCAAACACTGCAAGCAACGCGACGCTGCTCAGCGTCAGCAGCGTGATGGGAGAGACGCGAAGACGGCTGGCCGGAGTCATCTGATGGACGAAGCCGATGGCTGCAAACCAGGCGAGAAGACCGAGTGCAGAAAATACGAGTGATCGGTCCAGAAGATTCATCTTCGCGAACCCCAAGAAGCCCGCGCGCGCCGCACCGGCCAAGGAAACAGCCGCGCAGGCAAGAACGAGGCCTAAGGCCGTCAGCCACAGTGGCGGCAGCGGTCGCACGGGGCGCAGCGACGGCGTGATCGACTCGCCGATGCGCTTGAGCACGAGCGGATCGAGATCCCGCGGAGCCGGCGTGGCCCTTTTCAGCAGATCGTCAATCTCTTCGTTGTTCACGCGACTCCCTCGCTCGGCCACTTTTTCCTGTCGGTGGCGCCAATCGTTTTCCGCAACTTCTTATACGCGCGATGTACTTTTTGCTTCACCGATCCCACGGTCGACGAGGTGGCGCGCGCGACTTCCTCAAGTGACATACCTTCGATCTTCAACATGGCAATCACCTCGCGTTGGTGCTCAGAGAGCGGCGCCAACAATGCCTGCAGCTCGCCCGCTTGGTGCGGAGCCAACGAGCCGGCTTTCGACATTTCCTCCAATTTTCTTTCGCCAGCTGCCCCGCGGAGGGACTTTCGATAGTGATCGACGCGAATGTGGCGGGCAATCGCATAGAACCACGGCAGCGCCGGCTCGCCAGGGCGATAGGTATGGCGCACCTTGTGAATCCGCAGCCAGGTTTCCTGCAGCAGATCATCCGCGTCGCTGCGGCTCATCGATTTTGCAAGAAAAAACCGGTGCAGGCGCGGACTGATCCGATCGATGAGAAGCGTGGCCGCAGCGCAATCACCCTGCTGATAGCGGACCATCAACATCTCGAGATTTTCGCCGGACTGCATTCGATGGAGCTTCAATCTTCACTGACGGTAGCGATTTTCCGCAAATTCCCAGCTACATTCGCCCCTGCCCAATGGGCCGTCTCAGCCCCCAACTTACAAGATTCGACCGATCGCGCCGAAAAGTTACGCTGGAGACAAAAAAATTCAGCGACACTCTATTTTGAGTGATTGCGCGTTGGGCCGTAACTTTTCTCGACCGGGCAGCGAATTCCATTCCTGAACGCACCCCGCAGCGAGAGGCCACTTTGACGCCCGGGGCGCAGAACAACTTCATCCCGAAACTTCCAGGAGATCACAATGAATCAAGATTGCTTCACGAAGCTTCGCTTGTGGCGCGCCGGTTTTCTGCCGGTCGCGCTGATTGTTACCAGTGCGATTGCGGTCCAAGGCCAGCACTCGCGCAGTCCTCTGGTGATCACGAGCACGAATAATGCAGGCGGGAACGCGGTTGTTGTCTTCAGGCTGAACACCCGAGTAGCTCCTGCGCTCGAATTGACGCAAACGCTGGCGACCGGCGGGAACGGCGGCGCGAGCACAAATGCCGGGATCGTGCAGTTCAAAGGGGAATTCGGCGCGGTTGCGAACTACGGATCCAATTCTGTAAGCCAGTTGCTGCGCGAGGGCGATGCCATTGCAATCGGGTCAACGATTCCGCTGGCCAGTGAGTGTACGAAGCCAGACTCCGTTTCTTTGACCAGAAACCACCTGTTCGTGGTGGGCGCGAACTGCGCCGAAAGCCACGCATGGCCCTGGGGATTCGTGGATGGTCCGATCGTAAGTCTTTCCGATCCCTCGGCCGCGCAGATTGCGGTTGGTCAGAGTTGGGCGGCCGTCACGCTCAGTTCGGGATCTCTTTTGCAACTTCCGCTCACGCAGGAAGGCGGCGTGTTGAATGGCACGAGCAATCCGATCCCTCTGCCCAGCAACGCCGATATGGTACCCCTCGGAGAAGCGTTCTGGGACGATGTACTGGGCTTCACTCCGGCACACAGTCCTGACAGCTTTGCCATTGTGGATGCGAACGGAACGGTGAATCCGGTGGTTGGCCCGACTCCTTCCTATCCCGCGAACGCTCCCTGCTGGGTCGCCAAGGGTGCGGGCAACATCTGGTACGCAGGGAACTCGCCAGGGCAGGCGATCAGCATTTTTTTCAGCGACAGCCAGGGTGGAGTGTTCTACAAATCGGTGCCGTTGCCAGGCTCGCCGACTGATATTGCGGTCTCGCCCGATGGCAACTGGCTGGCGGTGATCTACAGCACCGACGGCAGCGCGTATGTTGCTGTCTTCTCCATCGATGGTTACGGGGACTTGACCCAAGTGGCCACGTCAGGCGCTGCGGGGGTTGCGGCGTTCAGCGGCGTAGCCTTTAGCGAGTAACAAGGTACCGCGTTGCACTGCCCGTCGGATGGCAGTGTTTTTTCCGCCGGGCAGTGTCGCGGTTGGAGTGCACGGTCATTACTGCCTTGACCTCGCTGTATAGTGCATCGGCGGCGCTCAGCGAAAATCTGGAATCCTGTCTACAGTGGCTTAGTGCCCACTGTTAGAATTGCGGTCCGTCAGATATTCGGAGATTGGCCATAAACGGGCTTCGCGCAGATCAAGCCCAGCCTTGTGGGAGCATGCAAAGAAAGCCGACTAATGGCCCCGCCTGGCTTTCCATGGCTGGAAGATGGTTTCATGAATGGGCAGACTACTGCCGAGAAATCAGGGCGATCAAAGCTCGCAGAACTGCCGCGGCGGCATCGGGTCCGACTGAGTTTACTTCCCCATACCAGGGCTCCGCGGCGTTCTTCAGCCAAGGCGGTTTTTCGTCCCACTCTGCCTTGGGTATCAGATAACCGATCTCATCATTTCCGAGGCCGAAGATGAATTGATACTTCGTCCTGAGATGCTCCCGTAGAACCGGTTCGATTGGCGCCTCCGCATAGTCGGCCCCGGGATACCGGGCCACGCCGCCGTTGACCAGTTCGGGGTAGATTTCTCCGGGAACGGTCACAATCTCAGCCACTGGGACGCCGTTCGAGCGTAGCAGAACGTAATCAACTTCGGTCTGGATGTTATGGCCGGTAGCGTAGTTCACGCGTCCAAACTGGGGTAGTTCTCGCATCTCAACAGCCGGGTCGGGGTCTCCATTTGTGTAAAAAGGCTTCCGCCCCGCGAACACACCGGCAGCCTCGGCGACTCTGAAATTCGGGTTGTGCATAGGGACGAAGACGGTATCGGTCCTGATCGGGAACGAGTCGACGTTTGCCGGCTGTGCCCTTTTCAGTGCGTGTTCGGCAAGTCGCCCGATTTCGGTCCCCAGAAGTTCGGCTTTACGCCAAGTCTCGTCTTCGGCGATCTTCCCCGTTTCTGGATCAGTAAGCGCGACCTGATGACCAAGCGGCGAGACCTTCCCGATCGAGCCAGAGAAGAACAGGGTCATGCCACCCATCTTCTTTTCCAGATAACCACGAACCCAATGTGGATAATCCGCGGTGATTTTTGTGTTCTTTCGGCCGAGGACTTCGGGATGGTCGCTCCAGTTGACCACCGTCGCGATCGTCTCCCCGGTCGAACGCGCAACCAGTCGCATGACGTACAGAAACGGATCTTTCACGATGGGAGGACGATCCACACCTTGCAGCATTACAAGCAGCGGATGGTCGTCGCGCCCGAACTCCAGTCGCGCTGGCTTCATAGCATGCACAGCGTCCGCGGCGGTCACGGCGATGCGTTGGTCAACCCAGTCCAGGTACTTCCCATCGATTCCCGATTCCAGCGGCTTGGGACCGTAGAGTCCCAACGTGTCGGGTCCGGCGTGGGTGTGTGTTGATGCAACAATTAGAACCGACCCTGCGGGTGTCGTGTGCTGAAACGCTCGCCGGATCGTGAGGACGTCGTCATAAAATAAGCCGATCAAATCGACCGAACAAACGACCAATGTCTGCTTCGCGATGCCCAGCCCCAGGCACCGCGCATAAAGATCATCATGTACACCCGTAGCTACGCGGTTGTGGCCAAATCCCGCCAGGTACACCGCATGACCATTGAGCTCGGGTGTGATCACCGATTGTGCGGCGCCAGCCCGCAACGTGTCCGTCGAGAACAGCGGCACTGCGATTGTCAAAAATATCGTGATTGCTAGCGACCGTGGCACGCAAGCTCCTGTATCAATGTATACGTCCAGCCCGTAGCTTTCTTTCCTGCGGCATTCACTCCAGCAATAGCAGGAAACACGCCCGATATGCCATAGCGGAATTTTCCTGCCGTCGCAAAGTGCAATAACGAATAGGAACAACCACGATTTATGACCGCCTCGTAACTCCAGGAAGGGCTCCTGTCAGGAAGCGGAATTCAGTCGCGCGTCCGCGCCCTCGGCCTGGAGGAATACCGGGCTTGCTATTCCATGATCTCCGCCGAACGGCAGCACGCAATCTGCGCAAGGCTGGAGTCGCCGAGGGAGTGATTATGAAAATCGGCGGCTGGAGAACACGAAGCGTATTCGAGCGCTACGCAATCGTTTCGCAAGCTGATATTGCCGACGCGATTGGAAGGCTAGAAATCCGCGACGGGCATAGTGAGTCTCGCGAAGAACAACCCACCAAACCAACCACTTCCCAGTAATCGCATCAGCCAGTAGGGTTTAAGGCTGGTGCCGGGAGGGGGAGTCGAACCCCCAAGGTACCAAGTACCGGCGGATTTTGAGTCCGCTGCGTCTGCCAGTTCCGCCATCCCGGCACGGGACTACCATGCGGAAGTTACAAGACTAATGGACCGCCTTGTGGCTTGGCAAATTCACTCTGCCGTAACCGCAATATCTTGAGAAAGGCAGAATTGGGGGTTGCCTTGGCCGTAACCTCAATATTGTGAGAAAGGCAGAATTGGGGTTGTCCTGTCAACCTTCCTGCGGTTTCAAAAGAGGGTTACCGAAGTTTCGGCCAGATCGTCCAAATTGCTGTATCTAAACCCATTTAACTGATATCTCTAGAGTTTCGGGAGCACGCTCCCGGGGCCGAGGTGTGAGCCATCCGCCTCGGTGTGCTCAACCTATGACCGGCGCCACGCGCATTGCCGAAGGACGCGTCTCTCGATCTCCATCCTGGAGGGGTTTGTCTCTCCCTGCCAAGCTATTCATTGGCGTCATCATCATCGGCGGAACGGCCGTGCTGGCCTATGGCGGCATTCACCAGAGCAGCCGCAACATCGCCGAATTTATTTGCTATCTGGGTATCGCGATTCTGGCCTCGCGGCTGAAAGTGACCTTGCCGGGAATCACCGGCACTTTATCAGTCAATTTCCTGTTCATCCTGATCGGAATCATCGAACTCAGCTTCACCGAAACGCTGATTCTGGGCGCAGTTTCGATGCTGGCGCAGTGCCTCTATCCGGAGCCTCCGCAAGCCCTGCAGGTCACGTTCAATGTGTGCGCGGGGGCGATCTCGACGGCTCTGGCTTACATCGTTTATCACCATCCGCTGGCGAATCTGCTTCTCGACAGCCGTCCGGTGCTGCTCGGAGTCGCCGCAACGGTTTACTTCATTGCGAATGCAGGGTCGATAGCGACCGTGATTTCCCTGACGGAACGGCGGCCGCTCAACCGCATTCTCGTCGATTGTTATTTCTGGTCGTTCCCTTATTACCTGGTGGGAGCCGGAATCGCCGGCAGTATTGCGTATCTCAATCACATCTTCAACTGGGAAACGTCGCTGTTGCTGGTGCCGGCGGTATACCTCATCTACCGCTCGTATCGGCTGTATCTCGGCAAATTGGAAGACGAGAAACGCCACGTCGAGGAGATGGCGAACCTGCACCTCCGTACGATCGAAGCTCTGGCCCTGGCCATCGAAGCAAAAGACCACACCACGCACGAGCACCTGCAGCGCGTCCGCATCTACGCCATCGAAGTTGCAAAAGACCTGGGAGTGAGTGGAGCGGAGCTTGAAGCCTTGCACGCTGCAGCGCTATTGCATGACATAGGCAAACTGGCGGTGCCGGAACACATCATCTCGAAACCAGGCCGGCTGACTCCGGAAGAGTTCGAGAAGATGAAGATTCACACGCTGGTGGGAGCTGAGATCCTGGAGCGCGTGCGGTTTCCCTATCCTGTCGTGCCGATCGTGCGAGCCCACCATGAGAAGTGGGACGGCTCCGGATATCCGCTGGGGCTGAAGGGAGGGGAGATTCCGGTCGGAGCGCGCATTCTTTCTGCCGTCGACTACCTCGACGCGCTGGCTTCGGACCGGCAATACCGGCGCGCTCTGCCCTTGCGCGATGTCATGCAAAAGCTGGCGGCGGAGTCAGGCAAGTCGTTTGATCCGAAAGTCGTCGACATTCTGCAGAGACGGTATCAACAACTTGAGAACCTGGCGCAAGCGAAATCGCGCGAGGATCCGAACGGCCCGCTGTCGACCGCGATCAAGATCGAGCGCGGACTGGAGCCTGCAGCGGGATTCGAGAATGCCGCGTCGCAGGATTATGCCGGCAAGGAAGCGACATTTTTGTCTTCGATTGCCGCCGCGCGTCAGGAAGCGCAAGCCCTATTCGAACTCAGCCAGGACCTGGGCGCGTCACTCAGCCTGGGTGAGACGCTCTCGGTTTTCTCAGTCAAGCTGAAACCGATGGTGCCCTACGACGCGATCGCGATTTACGTGCGCCGCGAGGATGAACTGGTTCCCGAATATGTGAATGGCGATAACTACCGGCTTTTTTCTTCTTTGCGCATTCCCGTTGGACAGGGGCTCTCCGGCTGGGTGGCGCAGAATCGAAAACCGATCATCAACGGCAATCCGTCGGTGGAACCGGGATATTTGAATGATCCTTCGAAATTCAGCACGCTGCGCTCCGCTCTGGCGGTCCCGCTGGAGGGAGTCGCGGGAGTTATCGGAGTGCTGGCCCTTTATCGCGGCGAGCGGGACGGATTCACCTCCGATCACCTGCGCATCCTGCTGGCCGTGAGCGGCAAGATGGCATTGGCAATCGAAAACGCGCTCAAGTATCAGCAGGCCGAGAACTCCGCTACGACCGACTACCTGACCGGCCTGCCCAATGCGCGGTCGCTGTTCCTGCAACTCGATCGCGAACTCGCCCGCTGCAAGCGCGATAACACAACGCTGACGGTCATGGTCTCAGACATGGACGGGTTCAAGCAGATCAACGACCGCTTCGGCCATCTTGAGGGAAACCGCGTACTGCGCCTGTTTGCGCAGGCGCTGAAAGATAGTTGCCGCGAATACGACTACGTCGCGCGGATGGGCGGCGATGAGTTTGTGATCATTGCTCCGGGATTGGGAGCCGATGCCGCCAAGAAGAAGGCCGACCAGATGGGAGCGCTGGCCCGGCAGGCGGGAGCGGAAGTCTGCGGCGAGGAAATTCTGTCGCTGAGCGTGGGGCGCGCGGTCTATCCGGAAGACGGCAACGACGCCGAACAGTTGCTTTCGGAAGCCGATCGGCGCATGTATCTGGAAAAGCAGAAGCAGTTGTCCTACAAGGATCGGCGTGTGCATCCGCGGCTGAATTGCCGGGTTGCGATCGAACTGCAGTCGGAAGGCGGAGCGCCAGTATTCGCCAACTTGACGGACATCAGCATGGGAGGTTGCTACGTCGAGACCAGCGCGATTCTTGCGCCGGGAAACAAAATCAAACTGGTCTTCTCGATGGACGACGCCAACCTTTGGGCTGAAGGCGTAGTGGCGAGGCTCGAGCCGGGCTCCGGTCTGGCGGTGCAGTTCCGCGAAACGAACCGCGACGGCCGCGAGCGCATGTTCAAAGTGCTGGAGTTCGTGCAGAAAACGACCGCGTACTACAACAGCCGCTATTTCGAAAATCTTCTGAAACGCTGAGGCGCCAGACTGTCGCAAGTTACGCGGAAAATTCCCAGCCTTCTTCTTTCATCTTGCGATTGGACCAGCGCTGCAATTGCTCAAACAGCGCAGGCTCAATCACGGCGAAGCGGAGGCCTACGCGCCCATCGTCGCCCACCCACATGAGCCGCGCTTTCGCCTGGAAAACCACGTCACTGTCGGGCAGCACAAACTGAAGATCGAGCATTCCGGAAAAGCGCAGAGGCTCTTTGAGTCCGTCGAGGCCCATGCCGCCGGTACTCAGGTTTACGCCGCGAACCTGGAGCTCCTCGCCGCGAGAATTTCTGAGCGTGACCGGAATGTCGACTCTGGCCCGGAAGAACTTCTGCTGCTCCGTGCTCACAAAAGCAAGTGGCGAACCATTTTCACCCTGAGCGAAGTTGATGTTGTACTCCTTGAGCTTGCGGCTCAGGGTGCGGCGGGAAATACCCAGCTGTTCGGCCGCGAGTGCCCGATGACCGCCGGTGCGCTCGAGGGCTTTGATGATCATCTGCTCTTCCATGCTGTCGAGATTCGCGACCGGGATGGAAGCGGTCTGGCGCATGGCCGAAGGTTCCCCGGTGAACGCGGCGCTGAGCCGGGAGAAATCAATCTCCGTTTTGGCCGATTCCATCGCCACCTTAGCCACAAAATTACGCAATTCACGGATGTTGCCCGGCCAGGAGTGAGACAGCAGAGCCGAGATAGCCTGCTCCGAAAAATGTTTGGCGGGCGACTTCAGACGCAGAAAATGTTCCGCCAGAGCTACGATATCTTCCGGCCGTTCCCGCAGTGGCGGAACGCGGAGTTGGAACTGGCTCAGGCGATGAAACAGGTCCTGGCGAAAGCGTCCATCGTTTACCGCCGCCTCCAGATCCTGATTCGTCGCCGCGACAACCCGGACATCGACGTGAATCTTGCGATGTCCGCCCAGCCGGTAAAACGGCTGGCCGTCGAGTACGCGCAGCAGCTTGACTTGGGTATGCGGCTGGAGTTCTCCGATTTCATCGAGGAAAAGAGTGCCCTTGTCGGCAAGCTCGAACAGGCCGGGCTTGGAAGAATCGGCTCCGCTGAAGGCGCCTTTCTCGTAACCAAACAGCTCGCTTTCCACGAGATTTTCCGGGAGCGCTGCGCAGTTGATGTCAATCCACGGGCGGTTGCGGCGATGCGAAGATTGGTGGATGGTCCGGGCGATCAGTTCTTTCCCGGTGCCGGTTTCGCCGGTGATGAGAACCGTTTCCGTATGGCCGGCGACGCGGTCGGCCAGGCCCATGAACTTGATCATGACCGGACTGGCCAGAATGAATTCGGTATCGTCAATTCTTCGTGACGAAATGCCGGATGACGTGGGCACTCGTCCTGAATCGGATAGATTTGAGGAGTTGGACTCCGCCAGCGGCTGCACCAGGGCAACAATCGTCCCGGGACCGGCGACCGAGTCGCGCAATAGCGTCGCCGAGAACTGCACCGGTACCAGCTTTCCGGCCTTCGTTCGGGCAAACAAGCGAGCCTGATACTCGCCCTTTTCCGAAGTCGCCGAAAGAATGGCTTTCAGCAATCGCGGGCCATCGTTGGCGGAATTCTCTTTCTCCGACAAAATCGAACCCAATTCGCAGCTCGATAACTGTTGCGCCGAGCAGCCCGAGAGTTGCGTGAAGGCGTCGTTACAGGCAATCAGAGATCCGCGGGCGTTCATGGACAGGACAGCAACACCACTGATTTGGAGCAGATCCTGAGGAGTCGCGCCACTGTTCTCCGCCGGAGACTGGTGCGAGGCCGAAGGCTCGGGATGGTACTCGGAAGTCGGCATCTTGCGGTGCGTTGATGTTGACACAGAGCAAGTCGATCATCCGAGAACCGCGTTCCATTTGGGCGTAACGAAGGTAACAGGTTACTTTACGCGTTCGACGATAAACCGGAGCTCCACGAAAAACCTCGATCATTCGCAATCGTCAGGGCGGGCTAGCAGGTTACTTAGGTAAGGTGCCGGGGCTGCAGGCATACCTTAGCATTCGCTAAGGCTCGAAATATGTTCGCTTTCGGGCTGAGCTGGGAAGTCGTGTGTTTGAGCAGCGGTGTCTTTGGTCCGGAAAGGCGTGAGGCAGCAGTGTCGAAAGAGCCAGAGTTGCACGCACCGACGGTTGTGAAAGAGGGCATGGGCCCATCTCGTGATCGGCTCTCGCTTCCGACCAGACTTTTTATAGGAATCACTGCCGCCATCGGTGCGACGACGATGGCGTTCGCCTTCTGGCATTGGCAGTCGCACGATCTCACCCGCTTTTTGTGCTACCTGTTCGTCGCCATCCTCGCCTCTGGCCTCAAGGTTCAGCTGCCCGGCATCGACGGCACCATGTCGGTGAACTTTCTGTTCATTCTGCTGGGCGTGATGGATCTGACTCTTCCTGAGACGCTCGTGATCGGCTGCGCGGCTACGCTGATGCAAAGCGTCTGGCACACGCGAAAAGGGTTCGATCCGGTCAAGGTGCTGTTTAACGTGGCCGGGATGATGGCCAACGCCAGCGCCCTGACTTATCTCACATATCACTGGCTGACGGTGCGGTTTGCCTCGAACAAACCCATTCTGCTGATGGTGGCCGCGCTCGTGTTTTTCTTCGCGAACACCTTGCCCATATCCATTGTCATCGCGCTGACGGAAGCGAAGTCGGCGCGCAAGGTCTGGTCCGAGTGCTACTTCTGGTCGTTTCCGTATTACCTAGTGGGGGCCGCTGCGGTTGGACTCATTAACATTGTCAACCGCTCGGCGGGATGGCAAACGTCGCTCCTGCTCTTGCCCCTGATCTATTGGGTGTATCGGTCGTACCGTTTGTATCTCGGCCGGCTGGAAGCGGAGAAAGACCGGGTCGAGATTGAAAAGCGGCATGTGGAGGAAATCGCGTCGCTGAACATGCGCACGATCGAAGCCCTGGCTCTGGCCATCGAAGCCAAAGACCACACGACTCACACCCACCTGCAGCGGGTGCGCACGTACGCGGTGGAAATCGCAAAAGTGTTGAACCTGCCGCCCGAGCAGATTGAAGCCTTGAGGGCCGCTGCACTTCTGCACGACATCGGAAAGCTGGCCGTGCCGGAACACATCATCAACAAGCCGGGACGGCTGACGACAGAAGAGTTCGAAAAAATGAAGGTGCATCCCCTCATCGGGGCCGAGATTCTCGAGCGCGTGGCCTTCCCTTATCCCGTGGCTCCCATCGTGCGCTGTCACCACGAGCGCTGGGATGGGAGCGGATATCCCGAGGGGTTGAGCGGCGAGCAAATCCCGATCGGAGCCCGAATTCTGGCAGCCGTCGACTGCCTGGATGCGCTGGCTTCGCACCGGCAATACAGGCCGGCAGTGCCTTTGGTCGAAGCCATGGCCAAGGTGAAAGAAATGGCGGGCACGTGGTTCGATCCGCAGGTCGTCGAGATTCTTTCGCGAAATTATGTCGAGTTGGAACGAGCTGCCCTGATCGACGAAGAGACCGCGGCGCCGCGTTCGCTTTCGAAGACGATCAAAGTGGAGCGGGGCATGGCTCCTGCCACAGGATTCGAAAGCCCCGAGACGATTACGCGGGGACTGGCGGAGAACGCCGACTTTCTCAGCTCGATTGCTTCCGCGCGGCAGGAAGCGCAGATCATGTTCGAGCTCAGCCAGGATCTGGGCGTCTCACTCAGCCTCAGCGAAACCTTGTCGGTGCTCTCCATGCGATTGCGCCGCATGATTCCCTACGATTCGATCGCCATCTTTGTGAACCGCAACGGATGGCTGTTGCCGGAGCTCGTCAGTGGCGACAATTTTCGCTTGCTCTCCGCGCTGAAAATCCGCGTGGGGGAAGGCCTATGCGGATGGGTAGCGGAAAATTCGAAGCCCATCGTAAACGGAAATCCCCAGGTGGAGGCCGGTTACACGGTCGATCCCAACAAGCACTCGCAATTGCAGTCGGCGCTGGTCGTTCCGCTCGAAGGCGTGAATGGAGTGGTCGGTGTTTTGGCCATGTATCAGGCGGCGCGGGATGCGTTTACCTCCGATCATTTGCGAATCCTATTAGCGGTCGCGTCGAAAGTCGCGCTTTCGGTAGAGAACGCGCTCAAGTATCAGCAGGCAGAAAGTTCCGCTACGACGGACTACCTCACCGGTTTGCCCAATGCGCGCTCGCTGTTCGTGCATCTGGCGCAGGAAGTCGCACGCTGCCGGCGCACGAAGACGCCGCTCGCGGTCATGGTCTGCGACATCGATGGATTCAAGCAGATCAACGATTCCTTCGGACATCTGGAGGGCGACAAGCTGCTGCGGGAATTCAGTTCGCGCCTGAAAGAAGTTTGCCGCGGCTATGACTACGTGGCTCGCATGGGCGGCGACGAATTTGTGATTACGGCTCCCGGCCTGGAGCGGCAAGCTGCGCAAGAGAAAGCAGATCGGTTCAATCAAGCTGCCATCGACGCAGGACGTCTCATCTGCGGGCGGGACCTGATTTCTCTCAGCGTGGGTATGGCCTTCTGCCCCGACGATGGATTCGATGTCGAACGATTGCTCTCGGAAGCCGACCGGCGCATGTATTCCATGAAGCAGATGCATCACGCCGGAGCCGTCGCCCGCGAGGAGGATGAAAAATCACGCGGAGCGGCCGTCCAGTAGGAGAAACCGACCATGCTATGGCGAAAACTGGCACGGCATGGATCGGTGCTGATCGCCACAGTCCTGCTGGGCGGGCTGCTCTCGGCGATTCTGGTGCGCCTTGCGCCCGGATTCGACGTTGACGAAGCGCAACTCGACCCGCATCTGAGCGCAGCCAGCGTGCACGCTCTCCGCGAATCGCGGTTTGCCGAACGCAACATTCTCAGTTTTTATCTTCATTCGCTGGAACGCGCCTCTCACGGCGACCTGGGGACCTCGATCTCCCTCGAGCAGCCGGTCAGCACCCTGTTGCGCGAGCGCGGACCGCTGACTTTGCGCCTCGTCGGCATGGGCCTCCTGCTGAGTTGGGCTTTCGCCCTGGCCATGGCGTTGAGCGCGGCTGGGCTGCGCATTACCGCCTACGACGCGCTAACCACCTTTCTCAGTGGAAGTTTTCTTTGTATTCCGGCCGCGGTGCTCGCCTTGCTTTCCGTGTTGTGGAACGTTCCGGGCTCGCTCGCCATCGCGCTCATTGTTTTCCCGCACGTTTACCGCTATGCGCGCAATCTGCTGGCCAAGGCGTATGCCATGCCTCATATCACCATGGCGCGCGCCAAGGGGCTGGGCGAATTGCGGATACTTTTCTGGCACATCGTTCCCGTCGTCGCGCCGCAGTTGCTTGCGCTGGCCGGTGTCTCGGTCAGTATGGCCGTGGGCGCGGCGATTCCAGTGGAAGCGCTTTGCGGTTTCGCTGGTGTGGGACAGTTGGCCTGGCAGGCCGCCCTCGCGCGCGATCTGCCGCTGTTGATGAATATCACGATTCTGGTGACGCTCGTAACCTTGCTGGCGAATTCCAGCGCCGATGTAATCGGACATGTATTGCGAGGCGAACGGGTGTGAAAGCTTGGCACAAAACCAATGTCTGGCAGCGGGTCGCGTGTGTGGTCTTGCTGCTGGTTGCGGGTGTGTCGCTGTCGGCAAACTGGCTTGCTCCGCAAGGGTATGCCACCCAGTATCGCGAGGAACCGAGTGCTCCTCCGTCGAGCCATCATTGGCTTGGCACCGATGACATTGGACGCGACCGCTTCGCCCGCGTGCTCTACGGAACGCGAATTTCGCTCTTGCTTGCCCCCGCGGCCGCGCTGCTTTCCACGCTGATGGCGGCGCTGGTCGGGGGATTGGCGGGATATCTGGGCGGCGCGTGGGCACGCCTGGCCATGGCCGTGACCGACCTGTTTCTGGCCATGCCATGGCTGTTTCTGCTGATCACGGTTCGCGCCATGATGCCGCTGAATTTGTCTCCGATGATCTCGGTGCTGGTGACGTTTCTTCTTTTAGGACTGCTGGGATGGACCAGCGCGGCTCGCGTGCTGTGCTCCAGCGCCGGATCGCTGCGCGATTCCGATTTCGTCCGTCAGGCGCGCGCTTCGGGAATTCGCGCTTCGCGGCTGTTCTGGATTCATGTGCTGCCCAACCTGAAGCCGGTCCTGTATGCGCAGTTCTGGATTTCGATTCCAGCCTTCATTTTGAGCGAGGCGAATCTGGGCATTCTCGGGCTGGGAGTGGCCGAGCCCATGCCCTCGTGGGGCAGCTTATTGAAGGAACTCGAAGGATTGATTTCGATTGGCGAGGAGCCCTGGAAATTTGTGCCTCTGTTGCTACTTGTCATCGTGGTCACATCGTTTCAACTTGTGCTTTCGGATCCCGAACAGGTGGCCGCATGAACGGTCACCAGAAGAGGTTGCAGTCATGAAGTTGGGAAGAAAACTCGCGCTAATCTTCTTTCTTTTGTTTGCGGCGATCGCAGCCCTTGCCCAGAGTGGAGGCGAACTGCGTTTCTGCCTGCGATCGGAGCCGAAGACTTTCGATCCGCTGAAAGTCGAGGACGACGCTTCGGTCGCGATCCGTTATCTGACCGGCGGCGTGCTGGTGCGCATGAACCGCCAGACGCAGGCTTTGGAGCCGGAGTTGGCGCAGTCGTGGAAAGTTTCGAAAGACGGGAAACAGATCACATTCAAACTGCGCAGCGGAATCTCTTTTTCCGATGGCACTCCGTTTTCCGCCGAAGACGTCGCCTACACCGTGCAGCAATTGATGGATCCGAACCTGCATTCCCCGACTGGAGATTCGTTCCGCTCGGGACCGGGGAATGTTGAAACCAAAATCAGTTCTCCCACCCAGATCACGGTCACATTTCCCGCTCCGGTGGCTGGGCTGGATCGTCAGTTCGACCAGGTTGCCATTCTTTCTGCGCACTCGCCGAAAAAGGAGATGGCCGTGCTCGGGCCCTTCATGGTCGCCGACTACAAGCCCGGAGAGAGCGTCTTCTTGAAGCGCAACCCGAATTACTGGAAGCACGACGCAGAGGGAAGACAATTGCCGTATATCGATTCGATCGAACTCGACATTCAGCCCAACCGCGATGTGGAGCTGCTTCGCTTCAAGCGGGGAGAGATCGACCTGATCAACTCGCTCGACAGCGAATACTTCGACAAGCTGGCCGCGACCTCGCCCCAGCTCGTGCACGATGCCGGCCCGTCGCTCGACAGCGAGCAGATGTGGTTCAACGAAGTCGCCAAGGCGCCGCTGCCTGCTTACAAGAAAAACTGGTTTCGCTCGGCCGCGTTCCGGCGCGCGATTTCGGAAGGGATCAATCGCGATGACCTGAGCCGCATCGTGTTTCGCGGACACGCGCAGCCGGCCATCGGCCCGGTGTCGCCCGCCAATAAATTCTGGTTTGATGCGAAGCTGAAGCCGCAGGTCTATGCGCCCGACGCGGCGTTGAAAGCGCTCGAATCCGACGGCTTCCGACTGGAAAACGGTACGCTCAAAGATAAAGACGGGAATGTCGTCGAGTTTTCCATCATCACGAACTCGGGCAATAAATATCGCGAGCGCATGGCCACGATGATTCAAGACGATCTGCAGAAGATCGGCATTCATGTGAACGTGGTGACTCTCGACTTCCCCTCGCTGATCGAGCGCATGACGCAGAGCTTCGACTACGAAGCGATTCTGCTCGGTCTGACCAATGTCGGTCTCGATCCCAACGAGCAAATGAATGTATGGCTGAGTTCGTCGGAGAATCATCAGTGGAATCCGCAGGAGAAAGCGCCGGAAACCGCGTGGGAAGCGGAGATTGACCGATTGATGCGGATGCAGGCTTCTTCCGCCGATCCGAAAAGGCGCAAAGAAGCGTTTGATCGAGTGCAGGAGATCGCCGTCGAGCAACAACCTTTTATCTATCTGGTGAATCGCAACGCTTTGTCGGCGATTGCGGCGACCGTGCATGGAGCGAGTCCCGTGATTCTCGTCCCGCAAACTTATTGGAACGTCGAGTGGCTGTCGGTGAAGTGAGGCATGGTCTATTCGTTGTCATCCTGAGGTCCGCATATTTTGCGGACCGAAGGACCTATGGAGTCTGCTGGCACTGGCAAAGTGCATAGGTCCTTCGCCGCAAAGAGCGCGGCTCAGGATGACAGTCATGGACTCCGCAATCAGCCCGCGGCACGCGCAAATAGATATCGACATGATTGCAAGTTCCCAACCCGATATTTTTCTCTCCGCCCGCGTATCCGTGCGATATAGGGAAAAGTCGGTTCTGTCCGACATCCAACTCGATATTCATCGCGGCGAAGTCCTGGGACTTATCGGCCAGAGCGGGTCAGGCAAGAGCACCCTGGCCATGGCGATCCTGGGATTACTCGATCGCAAACAAGCTCGCGCCGACGGCTCTATCCAGTGTGACGGCTGTGATCTGCTGAAGCTGCGAGAAAAGGATTTTCGCTCCTGGCGGGGGCGCAAGCTCGCCCTCGTTCTGCAGAGTCCATTATCTTCCCTGAACCCCGCGCTCAAAATTCGCACGCAATTGAAGGAAGCATGGCGAGCGCATGCTTCCGGCCCAGCCGCCGAGTGCGAGCGTGCCATTCGATCCGCGCTCGAGAGTGTGAGCCTGCCTTCTACCGACGAATTTCTTCGCAAATATCCATCGCAAATGAGCGTGGGCCAGGCGCAGCGCGTTCTGATTGCGATGGCGGTCCTGCATCGTCCGGCGCTGCTCATCGCCGACGAAGCCACCAGCGCTCTTGACGTCATCACGCAATCCGAGATTCTCAGCCTGTTTCGCCAGCTGAACCGCACGACCGGCATGGCAATTCTCTACATTTCCCACGACCTCGCCTCCGTCGCCGGAATCTGCGACCGCATCGCCATTCTGCATGAGGGACGAATTGTCGAGCTTGGCACAGCGGCGCAGGTCCTTGCGAATCCGCAGCACGAATATACCCAGCGGTTGATGCGAGCCTTGCCGAAGGTCCCGCAACAGGGCTTCGGCAAAGAGCAACAAAGGGCCGCAGCAGCGACGACGAGATGACTTTCTTGTTTCGTCGAACTCAGGCCCCGCATTCGGCAACCCTTCGTTCTGCCCCTGTCGGAAAGCCCGTCCTGACACCGCGGTCATCGATCTCCCGGATACTCAGGTAACGGAGAGCTTCGTGGGACATTCTGTCTCATGCCCCAAGACGCGGGACAGAGTGTCGCGATCGATCCGGCTTCGTGGTTTTGACCGCCCAATCTTATCAACAATTTAGCTGGTTTCGAGTGGTTCTCGCCGTGCACGATCAATCACGTACACATACGTCTCTCTCCCTCGTTGAAAGAAAGGGTGCGAATCATGCGTACAGATAGATCACGCAAACCGGCCGGTCGCAACGAACGTCACAGCGCCGCCTGGGGCAAGCGATTGAGCTTTATGTTTGTGGCGGCTGCGGTTTTGGCGTTTGCACAGCCGAACGCCGCCGCGGCTGCTGCCCAGTCGCGCATTGCCTCGGAGCTCTCCGGATTGCTGGCCAAGGCGAAGCAGGGTTCGGCCAAGAGCGAGACCGTCAAAGTCATCGTGCAGTACCGGGTTGTGCCCACCGCGGCACACTACGCCACGATGAAGCAACGCGGCGGACACCTCAATGCCAAGCTGCACCTGATCAAGGCCGCGGCTTTCACCATTCCGGTGAGTGCTTTGCCGTTGCTGGAAGCTGATCCGGAAATTGTGAGCGTGACCATCGACCACCCGATGAACGTGATGGACGATTTGACCAATGGTGCCATCGGCACGAGCACGGCCTGGAACGAGGGCTATAACGGCGCGGGCATCGGAGTTGCCGTGATCGACAGCGGCATCAACGACAGCCATCCGGATTTGTGGAACTCGAGCGAAACC
>JASHQK010000041.1 GCA_030039195.1 Candidatus Sulfotelmatobacter sp. | reverse complement strand
TTCGTCGCACGATCTGAGCGTCACCGCAGGCTCTCGAAATATTGGGCAAGAGAAGGCGCTTTGGGAGACCAGCCGAGCCGCCGCGCGTTGACCGCACTGACTAGGCTGTTGGAGGCCACGCCGTAACGGCCGGTCTCGCCGGCTTGCCGTATCACATCCTCTACACTCAGGCTGACGGTCTTGTCCCCGAATCCGAGCGAGTGGCTGATCATCTCCGCAATTTCTTTGAAGGACGTATGGCCGTTTTCCGCGAAAAAGAATGAGCCTCCCGGAGCCTTCTCCAAGGCGAGGAGGTACAGGTCCACGAGGTCGTCGATGTGTACATTGGAGTAACGATTGAGGCCTTTTCCAAAATAGACTCCTGCACCCACTTGTTTGGAAAGCGCGATGATCTTCGGGAGTTGACAGCTATTAGGCTGCAACCCCCGCCCCTTTCCATAGATCATGGAAGGGCAGATCACGACAGAGCGAATGCCCTTATCGATGGCTGCATGGCGAACCAGGTGGTTCATCGCCACGCGGGGCCGGCGGAACGGAACTGGCTCGAAGTAGGTGTCCTCTGCGTAGAAGATGGAACCTGCGTAGTCGCCATCCGCGGAATCCGCAACAATGCCCGAGCCCGTTGTGTAAATGAGTGTTTTTCCGCTGCGTTCGAGTGCGGCGATCAGCGTCACGACAGATCCTGCATGATCGGCGCTGGCAGCATGGATTACCGCATCCGCCTCCTGTGCGGTCTTCGTGATGATTTCCGGATCATCAAGATTGCCGAGAACCGATTCAATCCCGCGCTCCTTCAGAAGAGGGATGCTTTTTGCGGACCTGACCAGCCCCACTACCTGATGACCTGAGGCAATAAGGCGTTCTCCGACCGAGCCGCCGATGTAGCCAGTTGCTCCCGTTACAAATATCTTCATAGTTCATCTCCTTGTGTTTGGGTTAGGAGGCAGTTGACGACTTTCCGAAAGCCCGGTGTGGGTCTCCGTGCCGGCATCGCGGCGATCAATCATTTGTGCCTCCGGTTTAGTGGTGTTTGGTCAGTTTTACTTGACACAGGCTTATAGATTATCGATAATCGATAACGATTCAGGAAAAAATATGAACCATTCTTCTCCGTTAATTCGCGAAAGCACCTCCGCAAAACTGAGAACCCTGATCCTTCAAAGGGTCATTGATGGGCATTACCCACCGGGACATCGGCTGAAAGAGATGGAGCTAGCGCGGGAATTCAATACCAGCCAAGCGCCAGTACGGGAGGCATTGCGCGAACTTGAAGCCACAGGCGTCATCGAGAGCGAACCGCATCGTGGAAGCCGCGTCCGCACCGTCACGGAGCGAGAACTAGGCGAGGCCTACCAGGTGCGCGCTGTCCTGGAACAACTCGCCGGAGAGTTGGCAGCCGGACAGTTCAGCGGGAAGGAAACTCTCCTGGAAAGACAAGCAGACAAGGTCAGAACAGCATACGAGAAAGGAAACATGGGGGAATACGCGCGTCACGACTTGGCGTTTCATCGCATGATTGTCGCGGCCGCTGGCAATCAAGTGCTTTTGGAAAGCTGGAATGCACTTCACTTCGACATTCGTACACGACTCTTCCTGGGACACTCGACACCAAGCCTTCAATCCACCTTGGATCTTCACGATGAGATTGTGAAAGCACTCATTCAGGGAAAGGGCAAATTGGCGGGGCGGCTCCTGCGGAAGCACTCGGAAGCATTTTGCTCAGGTGGGAGTGAAGGGCAGAGAGCGTGTTCCTGACGTATGGCTGATCTTAGGGATTCGCTATGCCTCGCGAACTTCAACTGCAGTGGCCGCGAAAGCCGGACAGCGAAAACCCGGGGAAGATAGAGTCAACATTCGACAATTTGCGATCAACCGCGTATTGCGACGTGAACCGGAGGAACCATGCACACCACGGTCAATTTTGAGTTCGCAACCGAACCAACTTCCGGTCGCGGCCCGCACTGCACTCCCGAAGAAGCGAGAGAGTTGTTGGAAGGGCTTCGCACCGCATATCGATCTCTCCTGCCGTTTGAACGGGTCGTGATCCGAGACGTCGTTGCTCAATCGGCGCGAACGCAATTTACGCAGGAAATGAATACAAGAAATCGAAGGCGCGGCGTGATCGCTGTAGAGAGATCGTGCTCCACCAGCTAAGCCGGTTCGCAGAGATTTTGTGAGAAATTGGAAGCTCCGATGCTGCTCGCTTTCGATTGAGAGCGGACGACGAGCAAGCCAGAAATCAAACCAGTAAGAACCTGACGGGCCACTAGTCGGCTTCTTGGAAGTAAAAATTAGCGGGAATTTGGAAACATTGTCCCAGGTGTGTTTACGCCAGTCCTATTCTATAGACTCGGAGTCATTTTCACGCTGACCGATTGCATCCCGGCCGGTGTGGATCGAATGCACTTTGAGCCGATACGCAGCCAGGCGGAACAGAGGCTCCGAAACACGTTGCACGCACCGTTCACGACCTGTACCTTGAGCCGAAGCACGAGGAGTTCCGGCCGCGAACGATCTGGAGCCCGTCGAATGCGTTGACTTCCGCATTCAAGGAACTAGATTGCCCACTTGAACTCAGCCGCTGGCGGGGCCGCATTTGCATCTGCTTTTTTCGCCATTGTGTGCGCCCTGCAGGAGGTATGATCCTCTGCACGATCTGACCAAGAGGAGTCTCAAAAGCTCAGCGTCAGGCGTGTTCACCAGACATGAGTGGCCACAACAGTGGGGACAGACGGAAACCCTCCGACCACCTCGGTATGGAGAACGATCTGAATATTTTTCTGCTCCCAACCCGCCGGCATTTTGCGCAAGGCATCTTGCAGTAACGCTGGGTTCGTCACCAGATCAGCGGCGGCTTCGGTTCCGTAGTGGGAGATACCAGCGATCTCGACAATCATGTTGTTCGTGCCCGGATAAAGTACGCGCGACACGATCGCGTAGTCTTCATCCAGGTCGGGGTCGTCGGGGTGGGTACGGATCGTCCAACTCGTTGGTGAATCATCCTGCAGCACGCCGAAAGGGCGGCGGGACAAATCAATGGAGTAGCGGAAGTGCTCCCCGATTTCATGCCATTGCGTATAGGAGAAACCGACGAGAACAGCCGGCGCGCTGCGAAGATCGCGGAACGTGACTTCGTTGCCGACGCGTAGCTTGTAGGGTTGTTCCAAGCGCGCCAGCATGTCGGAGATCTGCAACGCGGCATTGACGTCGCTGATGGCGACAAAACGGCCGGGGATCAGGACGAAATCTTCAAGCCGGGCGGGAGGAGCGTTGTTCGTCGTCCGGACCGGAGAATAGACCGGGACGGGCGCAGCACACACAAAGACAGCTTTGTGCTTCTGCAGGAGGGGAGACCAGAATTGACTGAACGGTTTTGCCGCAGCACCGGCGCGCATCCGGTAAAGTCCCGCCACGGCCAAAGCCAGTAGCAGAATCGTCGCGCCGCCTGCAAACCACCACCAATGCCGGTAGGACCGCGACCGTCCGCAAGACGGTGCTGCCCGGTCAGAATAGCGGAACTCGGGAACATAGGTGCCCGGGGGCAGATCGATCAGCACCTGGGCGGTACCGGACTTGCCGGAATAATGGGACCGCAAGCGCTTTCTGACCTCGCCGGCTCGAACCCGCACCGCGGCATCCTCACTCGGCTCATAGGATGGCGGCTTTCCAAGTACTTCGATTCCAATGGTGCGTTCTTTGAGAGTGTCCGCGTAACCATTCAGGGTGTGTTCCGCCACGTAGCGCAGGAACTGCTGGCAGAGTCTGCTGGATTGAAACTCGCGGCTGGCCAGCACGCGCTCCAATTCCTCACGCAACAGTGCTTCGGGAATTCTTGCGTCGACGGGGCGGGGTTCAGCCTGGGCTTCTTGAGGCGAGTGCGACGTGTGTTCCACATCAACTCCGACCCGAATGTTAGCACCGCACAAGCCAGAGAAACCAGAGCCCGCACGTCCGGTTTTCGGCAGGTTCAGGATATGGATTTCCGGAAAAAGAGTGCCAGCATTCTGGCCCTTTCGGCCGTGTTTTTGTCGGTGATTCGGTTCGCATGGCTCGATCGCGATGGTTTTGAACGCGTGTTATGTGGTTATTGAACTGTTTCGAACTTGACGCAGGTTTTCCTGCTGTCCAAGATGAGTTGCTTTCCAGATCTGGCTGGCAGCTGTGCCACGTTTGTTCGACCCCTCCCAGGCCCTGAGATCGAGATTCAGGCGTACGGCTGGGCCAAAGACAGGAGCAGGCAATGTCATTATTCAATTCAAAGCTGGCTATTTCCGTTTGTCTGGCCGTGCTGGCATCTGCATCGTGGAACACCGCGGGGGCGCAGGGCAGGCAGGCAGGCGAAATCCGCGGAACGCTATCCGACCAGACGGGCGCTTTTGTTGAAGGGGTGAAGGTTAGGATCACCAACGTTGCCACCGGCGTGAACCTGACGGCGAGTTCCGACGCGGCAGGGGTGTACGACGTACCTTTCGTGCAACCGGGTCAGTACAGCGTCACTTTTGCCAAGAGTGGTTTCAAAACCCTTTTTCGCTCCGGCATCACTGTGTATCTGGAGACAGTTACGGTCAACGCCACGTTGGAAGTGGGGGCGATCGCGGAAAAAGTCTCGGTAACAGCGGACGCGCCGCTGGTGCAGACCGAGTCGGCCGAAAAGAACACCACGCTCACTGCCGATATGGTAAGCGCTGCTCCCAGCATCGACCGCAACTGGATGGATTTATTTGCTGCCGTGCCCGGTGTGAATCCCGGCGGTGGAGAAGAAGCCACAGGCCAAGGCGTCGCCGTCAACGGCCAGCAACCATTCTTTTCCACCTGGCAAATTGACGGCGGCAGCGCCATGCTGGGCCAGTCGTCAAACCCCGATGCGCTGGAGCCACCGATTGAAACCATTCAGGAAGTCAGTCTTTCGACCGCCAATTTCGGCGCCGAGCACGGCAACGGACTGTCTGTTTTCAATGTAATTACCAAAAGCGGTACCAACAACTTTCACGGTGAAGTATACGAATATATGGAGAACGGCAGCGTCAATGCCGTAGATAAGTTCGCTCTGCCAGCCCCGTTCACCAGGCCACCGTTTCACTGGAATGAATTTGGCGCCAATCTCGGCGGTCCCATCGTCAAGAACAAGGCCTTCTTCTTCGTCAGTTATGAAAGAAATCCCTCCAACATCGGCCAGCCAACTTATGAGTCGTTTCCCACAACTGGCCCCCAGCCGAACGGTGGCCAAGGATACGTCCAAGGCGACTTTTCCATGCTCTTGGGATCGCCGGCGGTTGATGCGAACAACAACCCAATTATCAATCCCTGCACCGGCCAGCAGGTCATCAACGGACAGATTTTCGATCCCCTGACCACACAAACATTGCCGAGCGGAGTCATTTGCCGCACGCCTTTTCCCGGCAACGTAATTCCTTCGAACCGCTGGGACCCAGTAGCGGCCAAGATTCAAAGCTACTTTCTTGCTCCAAATCTTCCGGGAACAGGGAATGTAAATAACTTTTATGAACTTTTACCCGGCATCAGTACGAACCAGTGGATCAACGGCAAGCTGGATTTCGACATCTCGCCCAAAAACCGGTTCACGGGTTCAATCATGGTTGTGAACTTCAGCAGCCCTGCAGCTGATCCCATTTGCGATATCAATTGCTCAAATTGGTCCGGCAACGAACCCCAAGGTCAGCTCACGGACGTTTGGACGCTGAGTCCCAATGTGGTAAATGAATTCCGTTTTTCGCTCAGCCGGGAGCATGGTGTCGGCAGCGACGAGAACCAGGGGAAAAACTGGCCAACCACATTGGGCTTGGCGAATCCGGCAGGGAACCTTTTTCCCAATATCTGGATCAACGGAAGCCTCAATACCGGTATCGGCAATCCCGCATGGCCGGTCGCAGTTGATGCCGAAACGAGTTTCAATTACGCAGACGATGCCACTTGGGTGAAAGGCAAGCACATCCTCAAGTTCGGCGGCGAATTCGACCGGTACCGGACGAATGTCGGATGGGGTGATGTGCAGGAGGGTGGGTTCTGGTGGGGTGGTGCGCTCACTCAAAACCCTGTGGACCAGACGCTTAACACCATTCCCACCGAAGGTGAAGGTTATGCCGACTTCCTCCTCGGGCTGCCGGAGTCCTGGTGGGTTTCCATCGACCCTGAGACGGGCGGACGCATGTTTAGTGCACAGGCGTTTGTGCAGGATGAATACAAGGTCAGACCTAACCTGACCCTGACTTTGGGCTTGCGCTACGTGATCCAAAGCGGATGGAGCGAAGCGCAGAATAAGATCTCGAATTTCCAGCCCTCAATTCCGAATCCTCAAGGCGGTCCGTCGGGCGCTATGTGGTATGGCGGTCAGGACGGACACACGGCCATGACTGATACCATGTGGCATTTCTTTGCCCCGCGTGTGGGCTTTGCTTGGTCGCCCCATAACGATTTGTCGATTCGCGGCGGCTTTGGGCTTTACAACATCTTCGCCGGACAGAACACGCTTGCTCCCACCGCCTCCTGGGGACAGGGCTGGGCCCCGATCGGGTCTTTGTCATGCAACCAGACTCCACAGGGCATGGTGGAACCGGTCTTTCAGCTTGGAAACCTGAATCCGCCAAACTGGAACAGCCAGACGTTTTCTGAAGGTGCATATTGCGATAACGAAGCCAATCCGCCGGCCTTCACGATTGGTCCGCCGCCGCCGATTTATCCCACGAACGCTGACCGGACAGCCGACCTGCTCAACGGCCAGAACGTCACCTACATTCCATGGAAAATTCCCATGGAGTACTACGCCGAATACCAGTTTGATATTCAGCAGCAGCTTGCCCATGGTGTGGTGCTGGATATCGGCTACGTGGGCAACCGCGGCGTAAACCTCCAGCTTGGCATGGACATTAACCAGGTTCCGCTTGGCGCCAGCAGCCGGCCGAATCCGAACTTTGGCCAAATCAACGCATCCTTGTTCGACGGCCGCTCCAACTACAACGCGCTGCACGTCATTGCCAATAAACGCCTCGAATCCGGCTTGTCCTTTGGCGTTAACTACGCTTGGTCGAAGGTGTTGGATATGCAGACCGGCGGCGGCTGGGGAGGCGCAGGTGCCAACGAGCGCTTCGGGCAGAACTATCAGAACGCATACGATATGAACTCAAACTACGGCCCGGCGGTGAACGACATCCGCCAGACTTTCAACGGGAGCGTGAACTACGAACTGCCCTTTGGGAAAGGCAAGCCAGTCCTGAACCATGGCGGAGTAATGAATGGATTTGTAGGCGGCTGGCAGATCTCCTCGATTTTCTTTGTTCGCACCGGCGTGCCCACGACCGTAATTATGGGAGAGACGGATTTCGCAGGTTCGGGACAGTTGCGTCCTAATCTGGTGGGCGATCCGTGGAGTGGAACGTGCCCCAATGGATACCACGTCAAAACGATGCAATGCTGGTTCAATACTTCTGCCTTCGCTGCTCCATCCGCCGGAACTTTCGGCGATGTGGGCCGCGATACCATTTACGGTCCGCACTGGGCGAACGTGGACATGGCGTTGCTCAAGGACTTTCCTCTGGGATTCCTTGGCGAAAAAGGCAGCCTGCAGTTCAAGCTTTCCGCGACCGACGTGTTCAATCACCCGAACCTAGGGCTGCCGAGCACGAATTTCAGCAACACCTCAGCCTTCGGCGCGATCTGGTACGCCAACACCTACCGCAAAATGCAATTGGGAGCAAAGATCAGCTTTTAGGCGAACTCTGATCAACAATTGCTTTGTTATTTTGAGCGGAAATGAATTGGCCGCTCTTACATGATCGAAGAAGGTATTTTCGTGGAATGAACAGGTTATCTGCGATGAGACATTTCTTAGCGTCCATACTATTGTGTGCCGCCTCATATGTTTGCGCCGGGCAGTTGCAGCCCGTCTGGAGAGTTGTCGCCTCAACCAGCATAGACGACCGAATCCAGCGGGAGTTGAAAGACCTGGCTGCGGGTCAACATGCTTTCCCTCAATTCTCACGTTCTGTGGCCAGGGGGAATCATCGCCAGACTAAAGCTGGAGAATTGCTCATCCAGTTCGAGCGTCCGCAAAGCGCGGCTGGTTTCTTAGCGGAACTCCGTTCGCTGAACCCAGGCGGGGCCGTTGCACCCACTGCGGGACTCGCGGCGGAAGGTTATATTCTGCGGGCGACATATTCTCCTGGTTCGGCCCTTGCTCAAATCCGCATCGCCGCCCTTTCGGCGGCCGGGAAGCATTACGCCTTACTGCGAATTCCCGACCTGCTGGCAACGCCGCCGGACCGGCTATCGTCGGAACTCATTCCCCAGCCGCAATCCGTGCGCGTTGCTCATAACGGGGAAGAAGTAGTAATTGCCGATTACCCCTCTTTTCCCATCCGCGGGATTGTGGAGGGTTTTTACGGAACACCCTGGAGCCACGAGGACCGACTCGACGTCCTGCGCTTCCAAGGGCAGCAGAGGATGAACACCTACATTTATGCTCCGAAGGATGACCCCTACGAACGCAAGCTCTGGCGCGAACCGTATCCGCTAGAGCAAGTGAAACGGCTGGGCGAGTTGGTCGCTGCGGCGCGGGAAAACTTTATCCATTTCGCCTATGCCATCAGCCCCGGTCTTTCCATGGCGTATTCGAGCGAGGCTGAATTTCAGACCCTTGCTCAGAAACTCGATAACATCAGCAAACTTGGAGTCACGGATTTTGCGCTCTTCCTTGACGACGTTCCCTTCGACCTGGTTCATCCCGAAGATCAGAAACGATTCCAGACCCTCGCCCAGGCGCACGTCTACCTGATCAACCGTTTGTACGCTCATCTCAAGAAGATTTCTTCACAGAATCGTCTGACGGTTTGCCCAACGACTTACACGAATGAATGGGGAAGCCGCGACTATCTTCGCGAGTTAGGGAAAGGAGTGAAGCCCGAGATCCCGCTGGATTGGACTGGAACGGACGTAATTCCCTCGGCGATCACCGTCGCTCAAGCGGCGGAGTGGGGTGGTTATATTCAACGCAAGCCGCTCGTGTGGGATAACTTCCCCGTCAATGACGGCCATACATGGCGCCTGATCATGGATCCTCTTCGGGGGCGGGAGGCCGGGCTTCACACCGTAACCCAGGGTCTGGTATCGAATCCCATGTGCCAAGCACACGCATCCATGGTGCCGCTCGAAACAGTGGCGGATTACCTGTGGAATCCACCCGCTTACGATCCGGAAAAGTCGCAACACCATGCGCTCATCAGCCAATACGGTGAGGCTCTTCCGTTTCTCACGCCGATCCTGCAGATTTACGCTGCCGGCCAGGGAGAAGAGCCGGAACTGGGCGCTATCTTTGAGGAACGCAGGCCGTCGATTGATGTGCCAGCCATCGAGTCACAAATCTCCCAGCTGGACTCCGCCTTGGCCGCGATGAAGGGCCAAGCGCAATTCAAGAAACTCGTGCCGGAAATCGAGCCGATACCCGGCATGCTCCGCGCTCAGCTTGATCTTATTTTGGCGAGCCCAGCTTTCAAGCATTTGCCCGATGGGAAAATACAGTGGGATCGTGACCGGCATCTGCTGGCTGCGATCAAAATGGCGCGTCCGCGGATTCTTGACGGAGATTTTTCAAAATGGCAGTCGGGAAAAGTTTACGTTTTCAATCGCAGCGCTCAACTGGAGGACGGAGAACGATTGTGGAAAGGGCCGGACGAATTTTCCGCACGCGTTGCTCTCGGCTGGGATGAAGAAAACCTTTATATCGGAGTCGATGTTGTCGATCCGCAGTTGTACCAGCCATTTGTCGGAAGGGATATTCAAAAGGGAGATACTTTCCGCCTGGTTTTCGACACCACTGAAGAAATCAAGCCAGGCAGGCCGGCTGGCGTCTACGATCTCTACCTGAGCCCCAGCAATTTTGCGAGCACCAAGCCCAGCATCTACTGCGATGAGGACTTTTTCCCTCCACGTCCGCATCCGCACGACTACAACCGAGAGATCAAGACGGCGTGGAAGAAAACTGCCGCTGGTTTTTCCGGAGATATCGTCATCCCCGCTTCGTTTTTCGAGGCAAGGTTCGGGCAGGGGCAAGAGATCAAGCTGAGTTTTGGCGTGAACAAGGCGTTGCCGTCGCAGGATGCTTCGGCGGAGGATTCGGATCAGATCGTCTTTAGTTCGAAAGAAGACAAATTGTTCCCGGTCGATCCCGAAAATCCGGCATCATTGCAGGTCATGGTGCTGGGCGGATCGTCAATGCAGTAGGTTTCGGCAACTGAGGCTTTGTGGTGACCACTCGCAACGAGCAGTGGGAGATTCCACAACCCGCATGGATTCGTGTTGGAAAGTCGGCTTCGGGGAAGCGGAAACTCACGGGACCACGAATTTGGAAACATTTGCTTGGTGTTCCGCATCAGCGTGGGCTCGGTCCGCGGTTCGGGCAGAAATGCTTTGTTCAGCCAATTGTCCCCGCCGTGTTTGCTCCGGTGCTTGCCAAGCACTCGAAGTCGTTCTCATTGATTGATTGCGTCTCGGTCGGTGGCGACCGGATGCAAAGGAATTTCGAACCGATGCGCAAGCACGTGGAGGCGTGGCAACAGAGTGAGTTGACGGATGTCACAGCGAAAGTGGTCATCACGAGGCGTTTGTGGAGGGCAGGCTGGAGGCAACTCGCCGCTGGTAGGAAGTTACAATTCGCTGGCTAGCGGCCCGTTCAGCTTTTCAGGAGACGCCAGCCGCCGCATCGATGTTCAGGTTCTGTTTTCTTTCTAGGGACAAATCGACGGCACAAAAATTCAGACGCTGGTAGCTGGGACTCCGGAAGCTATTCGAATGCAGAGTTTTCGACAAGAACTTTCCCACATAGGGAGCCAGAAATCTCAGAAACTCCACTGACACATACAGAAATTGCGCCCGGAATGCCGAACAGGCCAAGGCTTGTCCAACGACGATGCTTACGGCGACGGGCCTGAATGCTGTGTCTCCGCACTCCCATGCGGGTCGAACACGAAAAGCTCATTTTTCAAAGTGGAGTTAGAATCCCGCATCTACCCCCGTAAGAAGCTGCGGGACGTACACAAAGCATTGCGACACTTTACACGAATGTGACCAACAAAACCGCTCCAGCCGTGTTAATAGCATGAAAAGGGGATTGTGCGAGTTGGGGGTGCAACGCTGCCGTGGGCAGCCCGCACTAAGCGTAGGCCACCCTTCCGTGGTGGTTGTATGAGCCTGAAACTCCATCTGAAACCTGAGGAACTGGATGGCCAGAGTGCCTCAGCTAGAATTTGCAGCACGACATGGCTTGGCAGCTAAGGCCGATTTTTCTTTGGAGCGTTCTCGCCCGACACTAAGCATGGCTCCGGCATAGGCGATTGTGTGGATGGTGGCAGGCGTTGTCCTGAAAAGGAGAAAGGCCCGACTCCGCTGGAGAGATTGTGTAGGTTTCGCCGACCGGGCCGGGCCATGTCGAATTCGACGTGGAGAGTTTAGCATGAAGAGGAAACCACCAGAACAAATGAAGAGCACAACTGCCGACGCAAAGCATGTCCATTGGAACCAGTTGAACCGCAAGCAACGGCGGGAGATGATGCGCAAGATCCAATGCCCAGACCTCAATCTGGAAGTGATCCATCCCAATGCCGCAGGCATTGATATCGGCAACGAATCTCATTACATAGCGGTCCCGCCGGTCCGGGACAGCCAACCAGTGCGGCGCTTCGGTTG
Organism: Candidatus Sulfotelmatobacter sp.; assembly: GCA_030039195.1. Taxonomy (GTDB): domain Bacteria; phylum Acidobacteriota; class Terriglobia; order Terriglobales; family Acidobacteriaceae; genus Sulfotelmatobacter. The sequence continues at coordinate 808 of JASHQK010000041.1, read as the reverse complement.
CACGACGGCTGAACTGAAGGCAATAGCCGATTGGTTGAAGCACTGCGGGATTCGGACCGTAGCGATGCAACTCGGTGCGCGCCACATCGCGAACTCGCACAATAGAACCATCCGGGCTGGCGCCTGTGCCTACACCACCGGCAATCGAAACGCACCGCCCGATCCCGCATCACGAGATCTGAGCGGCGCTCGCCCTGCGAGGTTCCTCCTGTTCCGAGTAAGGCAAGTCACGAGAGCTTTCGCCAGTTCCTCCGAAAGTCTACGCCCGCGCTGCGTGCGATTCTTCCGACCACCGTCCCCAACGCGGCTCCAAACAGGAAAACTACAACAAGCAGCAGAATCCTCATACAATGCTCCGCATGTGCCGCATTCAATCACGAGCTCTACGTAGACCTGTTAATTACGCAGATTCCTTGTTACGAAATCCGAACAGACTGAGGAAGGAACGTTTCATCAAGCGAGCGAGATGTAAGAATGCTCTCGTCTCAAGGGCAACCCGTGGTTACGAGCTTGGATCAATTCAATTGTTGGTCTTCATTGGCCACTGGAGCGGCGGGTGCGCATAGTTCTGGTCAGAGAAATTCCAGAAGAATCTTCTCTACTGCAGTGCTGGAACGAACTGGTCCTGGAGATGGAGCACCCCGAAGTGTTTTACACTCCTCAGTGGGCGCTCGCCATCCAGTCGGCTTTCAAGTCTGCATTTAAACCCCCTCCGAAACCTCTTCTGTTCCTGGGTTACGATGCCAACGAGTTGGTGGGACTCGCATGTCTCAGCTCAGACCCTGGGGAGCAGAATGTGAGCTTTCTC
>JASHQK010000469.1 GCA_030039195.1 Candidatus Sulfotelmatobacter sp. | reverse complement strand
CAAGACCATGAGCAACACTTCGGTTGTTCTTTGCATGGGGGAGGTCTCCAAGGCGTAGGTTTTACGCCGGGGCGAAGTATATGCCTCGTCTGTGCCTTGTGCGACTCCAAGCTGTGGATAACCGCTAATTTTCTTGGAGTAGCTGCAACGGAAAGCAAAGCTGTCAAGTCGCCGTAAGGAATCGACGGTTGCAGGACCGCATACCTAATTATTGGCCACTGGTTGGTTCGTGCTAATCGGGATGGCGAAGGCACCGCCTGTATCTCACAGGATGCCGTTGCATTCGTGCCCGCTCACTCTGCATGCAGGGCCTTCTGAGGAAATTCATACCGGAGGATCCTCGCAGCGAGGGCCGCGTTCATGGTGGGTGGCTCTCGCATGGCACGAACCACTTCGCCACGGCAGATGACTTCAGCCGTCGACAATCCACTAATCTCCTCGGGCAGCACGAGATTGATTTCCAGCTGGGCTTGAGGCGGAATAGCTCTCTCGGCCCTGAATAACACTCCCGAGCGACTGATGTTTTCCGTGGTTCCTTTCATCCAGGCGTGTTCTCCTACGAGGCGGTATTTCAGTGGAATGTGAAGATTGAAACGTTTCGCACGGAACACCGAGGAGAGCTTTTCCCTCACCTTAATTCTCAGAGTCGACAGCGAAAAGGGCTTCTGAAGCAGGGTAATTCCTTCCTCCATGATGCCGTTGTGCGCTATGGCATGCTCGGTATAGCCCGACATGTAGAGCACCCTCGTCTCCGGCCGCACGGCACAAATGAGTCGAGCCAATTCACGTCCATTTACTCCCGGCATGATGACATCGGTCAACAGCAGATGGATAGGCCCGGAATACGTATTTGAAATCGTTATTGCCCCGGCGCCATCGGATGCTTCGAGCACTGTATAGCCTTGGTTTTCAAGATACTGCCGAGACAGACCGCGAAGGCTGCTTTCGTCTTCAACCAGCAGAATCGTCTCCAGAACCTGCTTGGGTTTCTCGCTAATGACCACAGGTTGCGGTCCGGCCGCTTGAGGGGCAGAGCCCACGCGCGGCAAATAGACTTTGAATGTCGTACCCTTGCCGGGTTCGCTCGAGACTTGGATGTGACCGCCACTCTGTTGAATGATGCCGTACACCGTCGAGAGACCCAGTCCAGTTCCTTTCAATCCTTTAGTCGTGAAGAAAGGCTCGAATATATGCAACTGGGTATCCCGATCCATGCCCACACCGGTATCACTGATGGTCAACATCACGTACTCACCAACGGTTAGCGACGCATGCTGGCGAGCATACTCCTCGTCGCACGCGATATTGGCAGTTTCAATCGTGAGGTTACCGCCGTGCGGCATCGCGTCCCGCGCATTCACTGCAAGATTCATGACGACCTGCTCAATTTGACCGGGATCGGCCTTCACTGCCCCAATCTCCAATCCCTCTTTCAAGACGAGGTTAATGTCCTCCCCGATCATGCGGCGGAGCATCTTGATGTTCAGTGTCAGGATTGCATTCAAATCCAATACCTTCGGGTCAAGCATCTGCTTACGACTGAAGGCAAGCAGCTGTCGCGTAAGAGAAGTGGCACGCTCGGAAGCGTTGGCAATCTCCTGCACTGATGTTTGTAGGGTTGAGCCGGAACCGATCCGTTCCGCGAGGAACTCGCAATACCCGGAGATCACCATCAGCAGGTTGTTGAAGTCGTGAGCGATGCCTCCCGCCATGCGCCCCACCGCCTCCATCTTCTGCGCCTGCCTCAGCTGCTCTTCCAGTTCACGTTGCTCGGTTACATCCTCGATGAAGAGTTCAAAGAAAACCGCGCTGGCTTGACCGCGTATGGCGCGTCCAGAAAGTCGCACCGTTACCGAACTCCCATTTCTGCGAACCCACTCGGCGACCAACCCGTGAAATGCCTGCAGGGAACGAAACTGGTCAGCCAGATCGAACCACCTCTGAGTGTCGGCGTAGAGATTAGCCAGATGGTGGCCCACTAGTTCGGAACTCGATCCGTAGCCCAGAATCGTGACCAGCGCAGGATTAGCGTCGAGCAGAATGCTCGCTGAGTTGCAGCAGCAAATGCCGTAGGGGGCATGGTTGATCAGCGAACGAAAATTGCTCTCTGATTGACGCAAACTCTGCTGGGCTGTGCGCAGCGCTGCATTGAACCAACAAATCAACAGGGCCACCACCACAAACAGTGTGAGATGTACGATGGCTTTTTCATAATCGGCCGGAGCCCGTGCCGCAGTGACTGAGAAATAGGCGCTTACCGTAACGGCGAATGCGGTCGCTGCCAGACCAGGCCTCCAACCCCCATACCAGGCACTGACCATGATGGCGACCGCAAAAACGGCAAGTCTGCTTTCAACGACGTCGGACAACAATAGCGCTGGAATTAAAGCGAGAATCGTGCTGAAGACGGCAACTCCGTAGCCGAGGATCGGCGCGTGCACCGGAAGGCGCATGCGAACGAGGAGGCGTTTCCATCGCATCGGGAGCACTCCTAATCTGCGAGGGCAAACTGGCCAGTTATTTTAGCCTTTAAAAGTCGCTGGAGGCTGCAAAGGACTGTTTATCGCATTATAAGAGGGCGCCCCTTTTGGAGTAGGTTGTCATCGTTCGCATGATCACCTACGAGAGGAGCACCCTCAATGAGCAGCGAAAAGTATATTGGGCTGGACGTTCATCAAGCAACGATCTCAGTAGCGGTGATGGATTCCGAGGGCAAAGT
>JASHQK010000468.1 GCA_030039195.1 Candidatus Sulfotelmatobacter sp. | reverse complement strand
AGCGGAGCGAACACGACGGATTTGGCTCTCTGGCCTGAGGATTTCGCCGAAGCTCTCGGGCGGGTCCTCGAACTTTCTTGGATCACTGTGAAGGAGGCTTATGAAACGCATTCTGGGGCTGGGGTTGTTTTTGGCGCTTCTTTCTCTACCGCTGCTTGCCGCGAAGAATTCGCAGAAATTCCTGCTGCCTTCTGATGTTCGGGTTGGTGATGTTCAACTGCAAGGGGGACCTTGCGAAGTAACGTGGACCCACGCATCCGGGTCGCAAGTCCAGCTGACCATTAAGACGCAGGACAAGAAGACCGTGACCATCCCTGCACGTCTGGTTGAAGGGAAACATTCTACCGCGGCGGTGCAGACGTACGTCGCCAACGGAGTCACCTATCTGCGGGAGCTCGATACGACAAAGGAAGGGTTCGTTCTGCAGGACCGCGTACCAGATATGAAATGAGTTCTTCCGAGGATTCTCGGTGCTTGCGAGCCTGGGCTCGTATGATACATATCAAAAGCGAGCCCGCGCTTTCTCGCAACGCACAGATTTCTAGGCCCTAGTCGATGGATGCCCCCGTTTATACACGTTGATACTTCTACAATTCCCGCTCCTTGCTAAATTCTGATTGTTTGGTTGCGGCGTCGCTCAGAATTCGCTCACCCCTCGAACTGAATGAGCTTCGCGCCGGGCGACGACGCGGTCTTCGTTAGGCATCTTCGGACAATGACCCTCGCAGGGAGTCTTTCCAATCATTGAAATACTACGCGGTTAGAGTAGGATTCCACTTTCGACCGACGAATTTGTCATGCTCTTATCCCGCAATCCGAGGAGGACTCTAATGCCTCGGACTTCTTATAGAATCCTCCGCTTGCTCGAGGAGGTTCTGGTCCTGGGCCTGGTAGCCGCAGTTCCGCTCCAGGCGCAACAGAGCTCCCCGTCTGCGAAAGCGTGGACCGGCGTGGTGCGTGCCGCCGCTGGTCAGCCTGTGGCAGGAGCAAAAGTCACCCTGTCCACAAACCCCGATAAAGAGCAGACGGCAGTCACCGGCGTCGATGGAAAGTTTGCGATCGCAGATATTCCGCCGGGATCGCATACCGTGACCGTACAACTGCCCGGACGAGGTCCGACTGCACCCGTGGTACCCGATATCACGAGCGGCTCAGTTGCGCTGACGGTTTCCGAACAAGACGTGTTGTCGATTGCAGCCAATCCGCAAGCTCCTCCGGCAGAAGTCTCAAATGCGAATCCCAGCTCAAATTCGAATGCAGCCAGCGGAACGAGCGGCGAGAAACTCTCCAGTCAAAAAGTGAACGAGCTGCCCCTGAATGGGCGCGACTTCAGCACTCTGCTGTTGTTGGCCGCGGGCACTATGACCGACGTGAATGGCCAAACCAACTTCACGCAGCAGTTTGCCATCAATGGACAGCGCGGCGTTGAGGCTGTGTTCGCCATGGATGGCGCAGACGTGAGCGATCCTGAGATGGGCGGAAGCACATTCACGAATTTCAATGTGGATGCCATTCAAGAGCTACAGTCCAGCTCGGGCTGGATGCCGGCGGACATCGGGCGGGGCGCGGCAGGATTCACCAACATCGTGACACGATCGGGCAAGAGCGGTTTTCACGGATCATTCTTCGAATTCCTAAGGAACTCTGCTCTCGACGCGCGGAATTATTTCGATCATCCGTCCATTGCAGACCCCGGCCGCATCCCTCCCTTCCGCAGAAACGAGTTCGGATTTACGAATGGCGGGCCGGTCGTGCTGCCGCATGTGTATGACGGGCGCGACCGCAAATTCTATTTCGTGCAGTATCAGGGATTCCGGCAGGTGCTGGGAACCACCCAGGTTCTGGCCGTGCCTGCACCGGCCGAGCGAGCCGGCCAGGACGTAGTGACGTACGCTGACGGCACCACCGACACACTAGAGATAGCGGGGAGTCCAACCAGTCCCGGAGTAAATCCGGCGATTGCGGCAATTCTGGCGCGCCATCCACTACCCAACGAACCGACCGGCGCGTATGGCACGCGAACCTATGCTGCGCCCTCGAATGTGGTCACGAATGCAGATCAGTTTTCCGTTCGTGTCGATCAGAAGGCGGGCGCGAAGGGACAACTGTTTGGCCGATTCAATTACGACAATCTGGCGGGACCGACAACAAATCCTGACCAAACGCTGCTGGATCCAAGCTTCGGCGTGGCGTACGTGGATCGCCAGCGAAACGCTGTGATCACCTATACGCGCGCTGTGTCGCCCCGGCTTCTGTGGTCGTCATCGTTGAGTTTCACGCGGACAACTCCCTCGTTTGTCACGCCGAACCACACTGATCCGGCGCTGAAGTTCATCGACGGCCTGTATGAGGCGTACAACAGCCCGGCGGGTTCGGTAATGTCGGCGTTCGGAAATTTATCCCAAGGGCAATTGAATTTTTCCTGGACAACGGCTCGCCACGCGGTGAAATGGGGCGGGGAAGCGCGCCTCAATCGGGACACGACATACTTCGGGATCAGCCCCAATGGCGAGTACGATTTCGGCGGCGGAACGGTTTATTCGCCCGTATTCATTCCCTCCGCCAGTGGACAACACAACGTGCAAATCGGCGCTCCGCTGCCGGACACTTTGAGCAGTCTGCTGATCGGCTATCCCTATGGCTATACGATCGCGGTGGCCCCACCTTACTCGTCGAATGGAGCGCACATTGGACCGGCAGCGATCAACCGCAATGACGTGAACGCCTACGTTGAGGACACATGGAAAATTAATCGACAGTTGACGCTCGATTATGGCCTGCGATATGAGCTCTACACGCCGATCTCGGAGCGTGCCAACCGGACATCAAGTTTCTTGAATTCGTTTCCGCCAGCGGGCGTTGGGCAGGAATTCTTGATCAATCCGCAGCCCACTTATCAGACGGATTGGAACGGCTGGGGGCCGCGCGTGCAACTGGACTGGAATGCGCCGCTGGCAGTGCATGCGCACGTGGGCGGTGCGATCACCGTGATACCCCCGAACATCTGGCAAGACAATCTGCTGACCGGATCCACGCCCTACGTTATTTATCCGCGGGTTAATGCGGCGCAGAATGGCGAGGTTGCGTACGGTTTTCAAATCACGCCCGACGAATTACCGCAGGTCTATAACACGGCCGGCGTGAATGTGTTGGCCAGCGGCGATCCGAAAAAAGTGCCGGCAAACACGGTGATGGACGTGAATCGATACCAGCAGGATTTGGCAGCGCTGGCGCCGAGTCATCAACTCTCGCTGTTGAGTCTGTTCGCGGTCGATCGGCGCTTCGGCAATGGCTACCTGCAGACTTGGACGCTTGGGCTGGAGCGGGCGTTCGGCGGCCTCACGGCCGACGCCGCGTATGTGGGAACGTCCTCGTTTCGCCTTCCGCAAATGTCATATCCAAACGCATATCCCGGAGCAGACGCGGAGTTTGCGCGATTTACAAACTTCGACAGCGGTGGAGCGGTGACGGGAGGTTTCGGGTTCGAATCCGTAATGACTGCAACGGCGCACTCATCGTACAACGCCCTGCAGACTTCGTTGTCGGGAAACATTGGGCACATTGGTCCGTTACTGCAAGCCGGCTACACCTGGAGCAAATCGCTGGATAATGTCAGCGGCGTCCTCGGAGGAACAGGATCGACGGGTGCAGTGACACTGTTCACTCCACAAGACCCATTCGATGCTCAAGCGGAGAGGGGACCGTCAAGCTTCGATGTGACGCAAGCATTCACATTGAGCGCGGCACAGGATCTGCATTTTGAGCATCTGGGACTTCAGTCGGATCGGACGCGGCTGTTGACCAAGGGCTGGGAGTTGCTGAGCATCTCGACGATCACGAGTGGTTCGCCGTTTACGGTGTACTCGGGGATCCAACAGACGGGAGCCGGAACGGTTGGGGCCGACCGGCCCGACCAGATCGCAATACCCGATCTCACGACCGCCCACAGCTCAACCAGGCCGCGGGACGATTATTTTGGGCGCGGCGCAGACAACGGGAGTTTCTTTTCTATCCCCATCGAAATACCAGGCGGGACCGGCCCAAATTCGGGGCGCTTCGGAACGCTTGGCCGCAATACGTTTCGCGGACCGGCCTACTACGACTTCGATTTCGCTCTCATCAAGACCACTCCCATGGGCCGCCGGGAAAGTGGTCTGGAGCGCGTCGACCTGCAGTTCCGCGGGGAGTTTTTCAATCTGTTCAACATCGTGAATATGGGGCTGCCCACGAACATCATCGAAGGCACCGGGTTCGGCATGATCAGCAAGACCGCTGGAACGTCGCGGCAAATTCAGTTTTCTCTGAAGATCATTTATTAATCGAAAAAAGGCCTCGGAAACAACGGCTCCAGCTCAAAAGCTCAGCTTCATTCCAAACTGGATTTGGCGGGCGCCGGTGGTAAGATCTGGCCGCTTCACCTCCGACGTGGACTGGCCAAAAGTTCCGGGATCGAAGGTGAGATTTCCCGGCTGCCCGAACTCCGTATGGTTAAACAAGTTGTAACTTTCCGCACGGAAGCGCAGATTCACTCGTTCGGAGAGATCCACAGATTTCTGCAGAGACATATCCCAGTTGTTCACTCCGGGTCCGTAGAAATGGTTGCGTCCCAGATTGCCCGCACTGCCCCAGGCAGGGTCGGAGAACAAACCAACGTTGGGGCCGGTCTGCGTGCCTGTGTCACTAATCGGAACAGGTGCGGCGGCGGGGGTGTAATCCGGGCGTTGCTGCTGGCCGGTATGGGCGCTATCGACTGCGGTGAAGATGTCATAGGGAAGTCCGCCCGAGAAGGTCGTAATGCCAGCGATTTCCCACCCCTGAAAAACCCTGCCCGCGAAGCCTTCGCCGAGATGATCATGACCCCGTCCAAGGGGAAGCGCCCAGGAGTAATTGAGCACGAGCCGCTGGCGCACGTCGATGTCGGCGTTGCCGCGCTCGGCTGCGAGATCAAGCGAATTACGCGGAAATTCCTGGTTGCCTGCGGCCGGAGTCAGCGGATCGGAGGAGTTGTCAATCGCGTGGCCCCACGTGTACGCCGCCTGAAGCGCGAGTCCGTTTGACATCCGCTTGGTCACGTTCGCCTGCAACGCGTCATAAATCGACGAACCCGCATTATTGAAAAACTCGGCGTGCAGGAAGGCATTATTGTTGACTGCATCAAAAGGCAGACTTCCCGACTCAGCCCCAAACCAGAGATTGTCAAATTGCAGAGTAGCTTGGGTGCAGTTGAACGCATTCGGCTGGGCGCAGTAGCCTTCCAGTTGCGCAACCAAAGCCGGTTGCGGAGGGTTGCCATCCACCAGACGAAGTACCCGCGTTCCTTTGGAACCGATGTAATTGACTTCCAGCAGGACGCTGGCCGGTAACTCACGCTGCACGCCGAAATTCCAGCTCTGACTGTAAGGCATGCGGAGCTGTGGGTCGATCAGGAAGGGAAGATCGCCCGCGCCTTCACTCACCACCGGCGTGGTTTGAAGAGTTGGGGGCGGAGTCAGCGTCGACGCGGCCGGCCCGATGCACACGCCCAATTGACTTTGAATCTCAGGCGGAGGACAGGTAGGCATAGGCACGCCAAAATATGGCTCAAAGAAATTTTGCTGAAATGGCGGATCGCCGCGCGTGAGCCCCAGTAGTTGGCCGAAAAGGCGGTCGTGGAAAATACCGTAACCCGTCCGAACCGAAGTCTTGCCATTCTTGAAAGGATCCCAAGCAATACCGATACGCGGCTCAAAATCGTGCCAGTCATTGCTGTAAAGAGGGGGCAGGCCTTGGTCTTTTTGGCCGGCGATCAGGAAAGTAAAGGGCGCTGGTCCGCTTGGAAAAACAAACAGCGTCGAGAGCAGGTTGTTTACTTCATACGGAACACCATTGAATTGGTATCGCAGTCCGTAGTTCAGAGTGAGGCTGGGAACGATCTTGAAAGTATCCTGAGCGAAGGCAGCGAATTCCTTCTGGCGGAAACCGCGAAGATCGTCGGCCACACGGTCGTTGCTCTTGTTGAAGAACTGCGCCTGGGTTAGCGATCCGACCGTGCCGAACAGCGACCACACCATGTCTTGCAAGGTTGAGTTTGTGTCGATGTTCGGGTTGCCGGTAACAAAAGCGGTGATGCCGCCGAAGTTGGAAAAATTGTTGAAGTCAACCGTTGCTCGCGAAAGAAAATCATTTGTACTGTTGGAGTAGACGTCTCGGGTTTCAACTCCAAACTTGAAAGTATGCGAGCCTCGGGCCCAGGTTACATCGTCGCCAATGGTGTAGGTTCCGCTGAACCGTTCCGAGCCGTCCCGGTCCACCAGCGTCAGGCATCCGAACCCGGAAACCCCAGGCAGTGGAAAGTCGAAGCCGCGTCCGAAAGTATCGGTCAAACCGAAGCTGTCAAGAATGCTAAGTCCTTCGCAGCTGAGGGGAAAATCGATGCGATTGGCACCCAGGCGGAAGTTATTCACCAGTTTTGGACTGACCACTGATGTCAATTGCGCCGACGCATTCTGACGGCGCTGCGCCGTACCGGTAGCCCCCAGGCCAGAGAGAAAATCCGTATGGTCGAAATTCGGGTCATCGTAGCGATTGAACGTATACCGAACGGCCAAAACCTCGCTCTGGGAGAAGTTGTGATCGACACGAGCGCTCACGTTGTCGCTGGTTGTATGCGACGGGCTGGGAAAGAAAAGCACACCACGCACATCATCGACAGCAGGACCGTTTGGCGCCGGATACAACGCCAGAATCTCGCCCATGGTCGGATCCAGCGGCAGCCCGAAAATGTTATTCGGCGAAGTGGGCGTGCTCACGTCGACGGGCTGACCGTCATAGGTGAATGAGCCGGTCTTGAAAGCCTGTGTCGGAACGATGCTTGTGTTGGTGAGAGTTGTGGAGAAGCGCTCGCCATCGTAATTCGCGAACCAAAAAGTTTTGTTGCGCAGCAGAGGTCCTCCGGCCGAGATGCCAAAGGTGTCGCGAGAATAGGAATCCTTGGGTGCAACCTGGCCTGCGGCGGTAGTCTCGTGATTGAAAAAGTCCCGCGCTCCGAGCGCATCGAAACGGCCAAACCAATAAACATCGGAATGAAATTGATTCGTCCCGCGTTTACTCACGATATCAATAACTGCACCCGTGTTACGGCCGAACTCGGGAAGAAAGTTGCTGGTGATGACGCGAAATTCCTGCACGGAATCAGGATTCAACGAGGTCAGCCCTGGCTGCGGCTGAGTCAAACCGGGGATCTCGGCATCATTGTTGTCGGTTCCGTCCAAGAGGAAATTGTTGTTGCGCTCACGCGAACCGTTGACCGAGAAGCCTTGCAAAATGGAGTTGCTCTGCATCGTTCCCGGAGAGAGGAGTATGAGTTGGTAGGGGTCGCGCAAAATGAGCGGCAAGTCCTGAATTTGCTCGCTATTGACCAGATTTCCGATCTGCGCATCGTCGAGATCAAGCGGCGCGACCTGCTCGCCTTTGACGGTGACGGTTTCCGGGTTCGCGCTTGGCAGCAGGGTCGGACTGAGGTTTTGCACCTGTCCGACGGTGAGTTCTACATGAGAATACTCCACGGTTTTGAATCCGGAATGTTGCACAGCAACGTCATACACCCCGGGAGGAAGGCTCGTGATTCGATAACCTCCAGAGCTGTCGGTCACAGTGATGCGCAGCAGGTTGGTTCCAAGGTTGTGGGCTGTCACTCTGGCGTTGGCCACGAGGGCAGCGCTACTATCCGTTACGGTACCGGTGATCGTTGCGGTTTGGGCTGAAGCAGATTGCAGAAGGAAAGAGCAGACGAACAAGAGCAACGTCGGGGCAGGAAGGCGTCCCATGGCTGTACCTCCATGGTGCGCCTATATTCTAGTCGAGATCGCGTCGCTGGGGCGTATTTTTACGCATCTTGTTGACTTGGCGGACAAAGAAGCCTGGTTATTCTTCTGACCATCGTCGGAGATCCTCTAACTCGTTGATTCCCATCTCCGTCCATGGCTACGGAATCTGGCTCCATCGTTCATCAGCCCTCGATCACGCCAGTCGACGGAGGTGGGATCGTCTTTGCTTCCACGTTGGGATTTGCTCTTGTTGCCCACCTCGGAACCAAATCGATCCCCTCCGTGAATCACGTGTAACCCCGCCCGTCCCTTCCGGCCATGTTGCAATTGCAACATAATAATGTTGCACATGCAACATTATTATGTTGTAATAGCAACATGGAGGATGTCACATGAACGGGATTCCGGAAGCGATATTCCAACGCAGAGCAGTGAAAGTCTTTGAACCGGTCGAAATTTCCGAGGCGACGCGCGAGCAGATTCTTAATGCGGCATGCCACGCTCCCTCCAGCTTCAACTCGCAGCCGTACCGATTCTATTGGGTGGGAACCACGAAGGAAAAGACGGCGGTGGCGAAACTCTGCATGCGACAGATGCCCGCGGAAACCGCGTCGGCGCTGGTGGTGGTCGTTGCCGACATCGGATCATTAACGGCAACCTCGCGAGGCCAGGTCGAGTGGATGCGCAGCCGCAGCGAGTTCAACGAGGCGAAAATTCGCGACTACGCGCGCACGGCGAAGATCGGCCGGATCCTGTTCATGCCGGGGCCGTTCGGCATTTTCGCCGCGCTCAAGTGGGCAATTTTTCGGCTGCTGAGCCTATGGAAGACGATGGGGATGCCTCCACTGTTTCGACGAGACGTGTTCAAGTGGGCGATGAAGAGTACATCGCTCGCCTGCGAGAATCTGATGATCGCCGCCGAATCGCTCGGGCTTAACACCTGCCCGATGGAAGGATTCGATGGCCGCCGGCTCTCGAAATATCTCGGGTTGTCTGCCCGCTATCATGAGATTGTGATGGTGATCGCGGTCGGGAAGAAATCGCAGGCCTACGTTCAACCGCCCCAGTGGCGCCGACCTCTCGAGGCCACGGTAACCATCCTATGAACATCCTTCCAAAGAACGAGGTTCCTGAAGACATCCTGAAGGATTCAGTGCTTGCCCATATTGCAGCGGCGTATTTTTCGGTTGGAAAGAGGCTGGAACGAAAAACCGGGTGTTCCGCGACTCGCGGCTTCATCCTGTCAACACTGCGCGGTGGCGCTACGCTCAATCAGAATCAGATCGCCACGCTTTTAGGTCTCGACCGGACCGTTGTGCACCGCGCCGTCAAATCAATGGTTCGAGAAGGACTTGTGTCGGAGCGAAAGGCAAAAACGGGCAGAGCAATCAATGTACAGTTGACGCCCAAAGGAAGCAGGTATAGGGAACGGTTGATCAAGGCCCGGGTGGCCGCTGACGAAGGTATCCAGCGTCAAATAACTTCGGATGAGCGCGCCACACTTCTACGGCTCTTACGGTTGATCGCCGAATTGGAGTTCTAAGCTGAGCTGTACTCGTCCATTCGGGAAGGATGGTTGGCGATCCGGGAAACTCTTCGCTGTTTTAACGTGTGCAATTTGAGATACGCCTAAGGATGTCTTGGGCGGTAGGCTAGCACTTGTAGCGCAATTCCCAGACAGTGAACCTGTCATTCTCTCCGGCATCTCTGAAGACAAACCGGAGAGGCGCACGGGACGCAAGCGCGTTCATGCCGGCGCATAGACACTCTTTAGTCGAGCCACTTTTCCGGTCGGCCTAGAGTAGCTGCAAGCACACGCTACCGCACGCTCGGAAAGAGACTGTCGAGTGCCTGAATGGGCTCCGCCTGCGGCGAACTTGGACCCAGGTCTGTGCGGCCAGTCGTCAAAATGGAACGCTCGTTAAGAAATGCCAGAGTAGACTAGCTTGGCGGTGACCACCGAAAACGCTCCGAATATCTATCGCATCTCAATCTTTGCGTTTGCCACGGTGAGGTCAATCGAGCAGACGTTTCGCCTTGTTTGCAAAGGAGAGCTTCAATGAACGGAATTTCGACCGTAGCCGAACTTGACCGTCAACTGGGCATCGCGGGTGTCGCAAGAATTTCCGAAGGCAATGGTGGATTGGCGCGAGTGCAGATCACAGGCGTTTTTGGGGAAGCGGCGATGTATCTGCATGGCGCACACGTGACCTCCTGGAGGCCCACGGGCCACGAAGAAGTACTTTTGGTCAGCACGAAATCCCGCTGGGAGGAAGGCCAGGCAATCCGAGGAGGAATCCCGATTTGTTTTCCCTGGTTCCGCGCCAAGTCGGACGACCCGCGCGCCCCCGCCCATGGATTCGTGCGTACAAAAACGTGGCAGCTCGAGTCCATCAGTGAAGATGCAAGCGGAGTTACCGTGACCATGTTCACGCAAAGTGACGAGCGCACGCGAAAATGGTGCCCTGGAGAATTTCGCCTCGTGCACCGCGTCACATTCGGCTCTGAGTTAGGTTTGGAGCTTGTTTGCAGGAATACCGGGACAACGCCCTTCCGCTTCGAAGAGGCGCTCCACACCTACAA
>JASHQK010000467.1 GCA_030039195.1 Candidatus Sulfotelmatobacter sp. | reverse complement strand
AGAACACGCGATTCCATCCGAATGGGCGGTCGACAATTACGAAGACCCGTATCTGCACGACGCTCCCGCCGTCGTCCCGGAAAACGCGCCCAACACGACCACCGAAGTTGGATTGTGGTTAGCCAGGCACGCGCCAGTGTATGTCCATCGCGACGACGGCAAAGGTGTGATCTGCGAACCGCAAACGGATTAGCCGGCTGCGCCGCTCCGACGAGCGCAAACGCGACGCTTCAACACCTAGCGTTAGCGAACTACAGAATGATGCGATGCTGTAAGCACTGGGACAGTAATCAAGCCGATCAAGACGGCGAGCACGAAGGAGACGGCGGCAGACACAACCGTGCGAGCAATCAGCCGTGGCAGCCGCGATGCCTCTTCGTAAATTCGAGTCGCGAACGCACCGGCGAGGCTCGAAGCTCCAAGACAGCACACAGCAGCCGTAAGCCAAAATCCAGCCAGTCGCTGCGCAGATGCAACATCCGCCTGACGCCCGGGTAGTCCAATCAAATCACCAGCGACCATCCCGTTCGCCATGCAATGAAGAAAGCTAAACGCCGAGCCAGCGGACAACAAGACGGCACAAGCGCCTAATCCCCAGAATCTAAGGGCGTCTTGTCGGTCGGTAGCCAGATTCATCGAGAGGAAGTTACGCCGAATCAAGTGGAAAACCCCGATTGCCTTTAAATCAAAGCGACAGCACCTAAACCCTTCGCAGAGCTCCATAACCCGGCTATCGATCACTGCCCAGTCTCCCCTCCCGTGCCGGGGAAACTCTGATCAAACACGTCTTGAGGGGGACGGCCTTCAAGGCCGTCCGTAAAATCGGCATCCTGGAAAAGCGGCTTTAGCCGCTGAGGGCTTAATCAGAGCTTCCCTAGCTGGTGCGATCGAGTTGTTCCTGCTTTTTGGCGCGCGCTAGGCTCAGCTGCTGGATGGCTGACGTCATGCTGTTACGCGCTTCCTGCGCATAATCTTTCAAAAGATCATCCGTCTGGAGCGGTAGAACCTCGCCGAGACACTCTTCCAATCGCGCCACCAACCAGTCAATCAGTTGTATCGTACGGTCGCCGCTTTGCACCGTGGGATCATCTTCAGGAAACGCCATTCCCTATGTCCTCCCATGCAACGATATCACCGAGCCGGCACTGGTGCAGTTTAGTTGTCATCCTGAGCAAGCGTCCTTTGCGCAGCGAAGGATCTGGGCGATCCGCGCGAAAGCGGCGCCGGGTTTGCGACGCAATCTTCGCGTGTTTGGATCGCTTCCTTTCAAACTGCACCATTACCACCGAGTCCCTGTCACCATTAGACGAGTAATGTCCCGTATCCTCCACCGACAGAGCATTCCGCCGGTGATATGATCTCGCCGCGAAGGTTCCTATGCAGCCAGCCGCGACCGAGCACATTTCGCCGTTCTTCATCGTGAGCAACGTCGATCAGACCATCGCGTTTTACCGCGATAAGCTTGGGTTCGAAACCCGCTTCCAGGAGCCCATCCGCGATCCATTTTTCGCGATCATCGGCCGCGGAGGCGCGCAGCTATTCATCAAGTCCGAAGAAAACATCTCGCCACTGCCCAACCCCAGTCGACATCCCGCCATGCGATGGGATGCTTTCGTCTACGCTCCCGATCCCGACGCCCTGGCCGCGGAGTTTGCCCGGGCGGGTGCCACGTTCAGCGTGCCGCTCCAGGACACACATGACGGCTTGCGCGGATTCGAGATCCGTGATCCCGACGGATACGTCATCTTCTTCGGCCGTCCGCGCTAAGCGTAGAGTCCGCGGGCAGAATCACGCCGCCAGCGTTCCGCTCAGAGCGCCTTCCAGTTCCAGCAATTTGCGCTTGATCTCCAGCCCGCCGCCGTAGCCGCACAGCGTTCCATCCGACGCGATCACGCGATGGCACGGCACCACAATCGCAATCGGATTTCGATTGTTCGCCATCCCCACCGCGCGAAAGCCATTCGGCCTGCCCACCGCGCGCGCAATGTCGGCATAGGTCCGCGTCTCGCCGTAAGGGATTTCGACGAGCGCCCGCCAGCACGCAATTTGAAAATCCGTCCCGCGCAGGTCGAGGGGAAATGTGAACTGCTTCCGCGCTCCGGCGAAATATTCCTCCAACTCTCGGATGTAGACCTGCATCTCTGCATCCGACTCCACGAAGTCGATCTCGTTCTTCGTTCGCCTGGCGGAATATCCGCCGTTCCGCGCCTGCTCCGCCCGCACATCTCTCGGATTCGGACGGATCGTCTGCTGCCCCGGCAACCGCCGATCAAACTCCAGTGCCACCAGGCCTTGGTCAGAGGCCGCCAGAAACAGCGGCCCGATCGCCGACTCAAACTTCGTGCAGCGAAATATTTCCATATCCCAATCCCAGACTCGTGTCAGATCCGAGATTCCCATCAGGGCATGCTTTCACAAGCTGTTACGAAACTCGCCGCCCAGCATGCATGGTGCGACAAATCATGCACCAGCCGCGAAGCGGCGGCAAATGAAAGCCCGGCACGCCAGTGCCGGGAAACCCGAACGTGGAATGGACCGAGTCCGCATCAGCGGACGGCACGCATTTCGCAACAGCCTCGTTCAGGCACGCCCTTCCGCCGAAACCAATAATCGCGCCTTCCGGCTCCGGGTTTTCCCTTTCCGATCTTACCGGAACGTGGGAATTCGCGCGATCAAGTCACTGCCAACCATGCCACGCACCCTCGCAGCCATTGACAGAATGGCCTGCTTTGCTCGAAATTGTTGTCCGGAAACCAGGCCACACTTGAAACGCGCAATCCTGATCGCCGCCGCTGTCGTGCTCGCGCCGCTGCTCGTTCTCAGCCTTGCCGTCCGCGCCACATCCGAATGGCAGACGATCGGCCAGACGCCGCGCGGTGACACAGTCGCCATCAGTTCCGTCCGCGTGCTCAGAAACAATCTGCGCGTCGCTCTCGTGCGCGTCGACTACAAAAATCCCGCCCAGCTTCCGCAAGGTGGACCCTTTCTCGAACTCCGCGCCCGCGTTCACTTCAACTGCGTCACTGGCGCCGCCACGCCCACCACGGAATGGTTCTACTCGCGCGATCGCAATGGGCGCTATATCGTTACACGCAAAACGACGCACGACAACCAGTTTGGGCAAGCTCTCGAAGGCGGCTTCGCCGATCTGGTCAGCAAAAACGTCTGCAGCCAAAGCAAGTAGCAAATTCCTTTCATCCCCACAATCTGCCGCTTCCATCTGATTTCGCGACCGAATCCGGAGCGGATCACGATTTTGAGGCTGTTATAAGAGTCGCAGCGCAGCGTACAGCGTGTGACAAGTCATGCATCAGCCGCGAAGCGGCGGCAAGTGAAAACCCGGCACGACAGTGCCGGGAACTCGAACGTGGAATGGACCGAGTCCGCATCAGCGGACGACACTCGTTTCGTAACGGCCTCGATTTGCACACCCTTGGCACCTCCGTAACCTCACAACTACTTCCATGCTCCTGGGTTTCGGCTTATGCTGGAGATGAAGATTTCTGTGAGCATCCCGATTCTTACCCACCTCAGTATGAATTCTCTCCGACTCTATGGGTTCATTGCGGCCGGCGGCATTGCCCTGCTCGGCGCCTATCTGCTTCTCCGCGGCAAGCGCAAAACTGAAGACGATCTCGAACGCGAGCGCCGCGCCTGGCTCGAAATTTCCGGCCGCATCACCGATGGCACCGTCATCGACGTGCAGGAACTCGCCCCGCAAAACAATCATCGCAGTTCCGTCATGCTCATCTACAAATACGATGTGGCCGGCGTTTCCTACGAGTGCTCGCAAGACGTTACCCTCCTGCGCCACTGGATCAACCTGCACTCCTGCCGTCTCGGCCTGAA
>JASHQK010000466.1 GCA_030039195.1 Candidatus Sulfotelmatobacter sp. | reverse complement strand
GTCTTTGTAGACATCGAGAATCGCCCATTCCGCCGCATAGTTGGGAAATTCTTCATCGGTATACGAGCGGCAAACCAGCGTGTAGGGGCCGATCTGCATCTTGTCGCCGTAACCCATTTCCTTTTCTTTATCCTGGTTGAACGCAGCCCCGGCGATGCCAATGATGACGACCACCACCCCAAAATGCACAATGTATCCGCCGTAGCGTCGCGTGTTGCGATGCGTGAGCTGCACCATCGACGCGAACATTCCCTGCCCGCTTTTCTCAGAGATCACGCGGCCGCCCCGATAAAACTCGCTGGCCACGGTAAGCATGACGAGCACAGAAAGCCCAATCGCCATCAGCGAATAGAAATAGGAAATGTCCTGCCACGGTCGCAGCCCGAAGGGAGATCCCCAGGCCGGCGGCGTAATCATCAGAAACCCCATCACGACGATCGCGCCCATGGTCGGCCAGAAGAAATTCCGCTTCAGGCTCTCGAACGAAGTCTTGCGCCAGGCCAGCAGCGGCCCGATTGCGGTAAGGATCAGCAACAGTAATGCCACGGGAATCGCAACGCGGTTATAGAAGGGCGCACCGACCGTAACCTTGTTCCCCTGCACTAATTCAGAAATCTTCGGGAACCACGTCCCCCACAGGACCGTGAAACAGAGCAAAACGAAAAGCAGATTGTTAAACAGGAAACTCGATTCTCGCGAAACCAGCGATTCCAGTTTGTGCTCGCTGCGCAAATGATCTTTATTCCTGAAGAAGAAATAGATAAAGACGGCAAACGTAATCGCCAGAAAGTACGCGAACCAGTCTCCGATCGACGATTGCGCGAAGGCGTGAACGGACTGAATCATCCCGCTGCGCGTCAGGAACGTTCCCAGAATTGCCAGCCAGAACGCGGCAAACACCAGCCACATGTTCCAGACCTTCAACATGCCGCGTTTTTCCTGCATCATCACAGAATGCAGGAATGCCGTTCCCACCAGCCACGGCATCAATGACGCATTCTCGACAGGATCCCATCCCCAGTATCCGCCCCAGCCCAGCACGGAATATGCCCAGTGCGCGCCCAGAAAGATTCCGATGGTCAAAAATCCCCAAGTGACCATAGTCCATCGGCGGGTGATGTGAATCCACTTCTCGCCCGGATACTTCATGATCAGCGCGCCGAGCGCGAACGCAAAAGGCACGGTGAACCCCACGTAGCCGAGATAGAGCATCGGCGGATGAATCACCATCTCCGGATATTGGAGTAGCGGATTCAAGCCCGCCCCGTCCGGGCGCATCGGCCCTTCCAGCAATCCGAAAGGATTGGCCGCAAAATTGATCAGCGCCAAAAAGAAGAGCTGCACGCCTGCGATCACCACCGACGCGTAAGCGAACAGGCGCGGATCGGTCTTATAGCGCAGACGCAGAACGAAGCCGTATCCCGAGAGCAGCAGCGCCCAGAAGACCAGCGAACCTTCCTGTCCGGACCACAACGTCGCGAACTTATACGGAGCAGAAAGGTCGCGGTTGCTGTGATGAAAAATGTAGGCAATCGAGAAATCGTTAGTAAACGCCGCGATCACCAGCGCAGCGGCAGCCAGAAGCACGGCGGCAAAAATCATGATGCCGGCGCGGCGAGAGGTTTCTCCAATACGGTCTGAATTTCGCCGAATCAGGCCCGAAAAAGACAGGTCGCCATTGATTCGCCCAGCACCAGCCACAACAGGCACAGGACTGCGAAAACCAAGAGCGATCAGTCCCGCGACAAACGAATAGACACTCAGCGCCAGGGCGAGCAGGAGGGCATAACTACCGATTTCTGCCATGTCGGGGAACCCCACAGTATTTTTTCAGAAAGAGTAAGCGGAGGCAACCTGAGGAAGGGATTACAACTTCGCCTTCATCCCGTTCTAGCCCGGCTTGACCCCAGAGGCACACGTTTTTGCAAACGCACTCAGAGCCTCCCGAACCGCCCGGAAGCCGAGCAGAGGATACTCATCTGGCGGCCTCACCGTCACTACACAGCAGGGTCGGCAGTTCGCATGTTCGCCAGGTTTAAACCTGCAATCGAAAGAACCAGCGGGCAAATGGCCAACAATTTCCCGGAAGGGCCTGCGGCGGTCGGGGCTCGACCGCCAGCCGGGGAAGCCACTCCGTGAACTACGCTGTCTGTACGGTTTGCTGGTGGTAACGCTCAAGAATCTCATGCTCGGCGGCCAGCCAGTCTTCCGTCTCATGGCCGGGTTCGAATCCCCGGCGCTCCGACATCAAATAGGCCAGACTGCGAATCTCGTTCTCCAGGTTGATGGGGACCAGATTCGAGCGGGACTCTCCCTTTACGATCTCCGGCTTGCGAGTGGACTTCCTGCCTATGTTGTTCTTCATTTCTGTACTCCTTGTTTCCTCAGCTTCTGCAGCGGTCATCTCTGCCGATCTGTTCTCAGGATTCGTCTCGACCGTGGCAACGGTGGGAGGCACGACTTCGTTTCCGTTAACTTTCTTCTTCGGTATTCTCGGTTTCGCCATAGTTGTTACTCCTCGATGCTCCTTTTAAATAGGGATGTCAGGTCGGCTTTTTCATCGACAAACGACACGTCATGCGTGCGTCTCCCAAACCGATGTCAGACCGCTTCTTTTCGAGCGGCCGCAATTTCACTATAGCTCCAATTCGGCTGTGAATTGCGCGAACTTCCATCAAAATTTCGATTCGAAGGGTCAGGGTTACCAAATTGAGAAACGTCAAGGCTGGTTGGAACGGGTTGCCAGAATTTCAGTGGTGGATGGCCGATAGACGTGACGAAAAGCTGCTTCGATTGCAGCAAAAACCAGCAGCAAGCGAAGAACAACTTGAATTAGAATCGACCCATTCGAAGCTTCACAACGCCAATCTGCGCGGCATTCTTACGGCCCAGTCACAGTCGCCGCATACATCGCATCCAGCAGATCTTGCGAATGCCCATCGTAATCGGCATCCAGCGACCACATAAATGTCCCTCCAAGGCCTCGATCCCAGTCCGAGTACCACACGCGGAAGTAAGTTGAGAACGCGTCGTCGTACGTGATGTAGCCGTAGTCTCCGTCCTTTTTCAACATGTAGGGGACGTAGGCAATCTGGTCGTATTGTGTATACCAGCCGTCCTTGTTAATGAGAGGCTTTATGTTCGGACCATAGTTCAGCGTCAAGACGGAGTTGCCACAGGTGTCGCCATTATTAGGATTGTTGAGGACCCATGGCGGGCACTCTCCAAAAAGTTGTTTGACCGCGGTGTAGTAATAACCGTAGAAGGGCGTGCCCATGTTGAGCTGCCTCGCCGGAACGGCCTTCAAGAAAATGTTGGCTGCATCCTGCGCACTGCCACCCGGCTGGCACTCCCACGGCGCCGGATCGTGGTAATCCCAAAAGATGGGCGAGTTGAGCTGCCCGTACTGATCCCATGGCCCAGCGCAGTCATACATCATGATATTGAAATAGTTGGTAGAGAGCTGCAGGTGCTTCAAGTCGTATCCATAGCCGCCCCAGGGAGCGACGTCAATTGACAGCGTGTAATCCGGATTCGATTTCCGCAGGGCATCCATCAATTTGACAAAAAAGTTTCGATCGGCCGTCGTCGCCGGATATTCCCAATCCATGTCGACGCCGTCATAGTGATACTCCTCCTCAAACGCTTTGATGTTGTCGACCAGCGTACCGATGGTGCATGTCTCCTCATGGGCGCAGTTCTTCCTCATGTCGGTGAAATCGCCGCCGAGGAGCAGCAGGACTTTCACTCCGTGCGCGTGCGCCTCCTCGTTCAGTTCCGGCTCGATGAATCCGTCAGGAATGGAGAGGCTGCCGCTCGCGTCAAACGAGGGTCCAGCATGATTGATGTGCGTCAGCATCTGATACGGAATCTGCGCATGGCCGTACGCTGGCGTCTGATATTTGCTCCAATATCCGTAATCGGCAACGATTCGCTTCGGGAGATGGTTCGGCAGCGCATCCTGCGCTGAAGTTCGGCTGGAAGCCGAAAACGCGACGAAAATCAGAAGAACCGAACAGGCAAACGAGCGGGAGCGGAGTCGCATGAAGTACCCTCCTCGGCGAGCTGAAACAGCCCGCCAGAAGCGGCACGAGCCGCAAAACCGCAGGATTTTAACATAAAGAGACGATCGCCCCTACACTGACGTGGATTGCCCGATGTTGTCGAGTTCTCTCTTGAGTGCTAAGCCATCCAGCGCCTTGAACGGAAGACTGAGAAATAAGCTGATTCTCCGATCCAAAAGGAAGAAGGCTTCGCGGAAGGCACGTCCAACCTCCTCTGCGCTGCCACGAACAGCCGCCGGATCAGGAACTCCCCAATGCGCGGTCAGAGGCTGTCCCGGCCATACCGGGCAGACTTCGTGCGCCGCATTGTCACAGACGGTAAAAACGAAGTCCAGCATGGGCGCGCCTGGCTTCGAGAACTCTTCCCAACTCTTGCTTCGCAGGCCTTTGACTGGAAGGTGTGCCTGTTCGAGTTGTCGCAGCGCCTCTGGTCGTACCGTCCCGGTGGGATGGCTCCCCGCACTATAGGCGGTAAACGCAGATCTGCCTTTGAAGTTCAGAATGGCTTCGGCCATGATCGACCGGGCCGAATTTCCCGTGCACAGGAACAGAACGTTGTAATGAGCTTTCATCGACGTGTCCGCTGATGGCCAGTGGAAACATTTCGGCTCTCATCAAGCCGTCATCGCGTTCTTCACTTTGATTGCCGGTTTAATCGCGCGGATGAACGCGCTCATGAATTTGCCATCCACCTGAGGAGCGACCGCGTCCACGTCGATGCCCTCGGCGCACAGCAGCTCGCGAGCGTCTTCGGCGCGGTAGATTCGCGTCGGTTCGATATCGATCTGCTCGAACCCCGCAGCGGCCAGCTTCGTTCGATATTCGACATCTTCCAACGCGCCCGCCACACATCCAACCCACAAAAGAATGCTCGTTCGGATTTCAGGATTGATTTCGCCACGCGTCACAACGTCCGAAACCGCAAATCGGCCGCCCGGCTTCAGCACTCGAAAAGCTTCGCCCAGGACCTGCGCTTTGTCCGCCGACAGATTGATCACGCAATTGGAAATGACCACGTCCACCGAGTTGTCGGGCAGCGGGATATGTTCAATCTCGCCCTTCAAGAACTCCACATTCCCGGCCCCCGCTCTGCGCTTGTTTTCGTTGGCCAGAGCGAGCATTTCGTCGGTCATATCGAGACCATAGGCTCTGCCCGTTGGCCCCACACGCTTACCCGACAGCAGAACATCAATGCCGCCCCCCGATCCCAAATCGAGCACCACCTCGCCTGGGTTTAGCTGCGCGAGCGCCGTCGGGTTCCCGCAACCCAGAGAGGCCAGTAGCGCTTCCTCCGGAACCTGCTGGCCTTGGGAAGCGTCGTACAGGTTGGAAGTAATCGGATCGCAGCCTCGACCCATTCCCGGGGAAGCTCCGCAGCAACTGCTTCCCCCGCTCTTCACACGAAGCGCCGCTTGCCCATACTTTTCTTTGACCACTTCCTTGATGTCAGTACCGCTCATCTCAGCCTCCTACCTGCAAATCTGCACGATGTCTTGCGGTTTAAGCGCCCGATTCCGGGTACAGCACTCGGCGTAAAGGAACTGCAAAAGTTGCTGCAGGGCATCGGTGTTGGCCGTATACCGCAGAAACGTGCTTTCGCGGCGCACTTCGACCAATCCTTCGTTTTTCAGCTTGTCCAGATGATGGGAAAGAGTGGAGCTCGGGATCTCGAGCGCTTCCTGAACCTCGCCGACCACCAGGCCATCCGGATGAGCCGACAACAGCAATTGCATAATCCGTAGCCGGGCTTCGGTCCCCATGGCCGAAAACATATCGGCGTACTTAGCAAGCTGTTCCGCGCCCTTGTTGAAGCGAGCCATCGCTATTTCGATAATTCCAGAAATATAGACAGATGTCAACCGACCGCTTCAACGTTGTTGGCTCAGCGATCGCTAGTCAGTCGATTCCCCGTGAAGCCGTACATTCCGGCCTAGATAACGTGCCTGGCGATCCAATGTCCGACGCTTTGGCTGACCAGAATGATGGCCGTCGCCACCCCGAGATGTTTCCCCACTTCCGAGATCGCGCTGACGTTGCGATACCGCGCCAGGATGCAGGTCAGGATCGCCAGCAAGGACATCCCCCAGACCAATCCCCAGATCGTTGCGGAGGGCCGTGGGAAAATCGCAATAATCAGCACGAAGCTCAGGCAAACCAGCAGGCGTGTTCCAAAATTCGTGATCGTCCCGATGAACACTTCGTGCTGTTGCAGGCGCTCCGATTCCTGATACATGTGAACGCTGAGGGAATCGGTCAGATTGTCAGCCACCGCCGCAATCAGCAGCGCGCTCACCACGCTGGCTTTTCCCGCGTTAGCGGCATTTAGGCCGGTGATCAGAGCCATGCTGGTGACGATCGCGGCTGTTCCCCCGAAACTGATTCTGCTGGGTCGAATCACTACTGACAATCTAAGTGATTCATGCTGCCGAGTTGGTGATCCTGATCACAACAAAGCTTCTGGGCTCGCTGAACCCTCTCTGCTCCGGGAAAACTGCGCGGAGAACGGAATGTCATTGCTCTGACGAATTAGCACCCAGCGCGATCGCGGATTGCGCTCCCGCATTGCCACCAGGCTGACGTCGCAACAGCCTTGTAATCTCTCGTTCGAAAACCGATGCGTCGGTCGCACCGATATGCTTGGCATAGATGCGGCCGTCACGTCCAATCAAGAACGCAACCGGCAGGCCCAGAACTCCGCCGTAACTCTCGGCCACCTGCGCGGAGCCCATGACCACGGGATAGTTCATCTTGAACTGCCGATAGAAATCTCGCACCGGTTGTTCTGCATCATCCATCGATACGCCGATAATCTCGAAACCCTGGTCGCGGTACTTGTTCTCAAGATCGACAAAGTGCGGAATCTCGTCGCGGCACGGATCGCACCACGTAGCCCAGAAATCCAGCAGCACCACTTTCCCGCGATACGAAGAGAGCGTCAGTTGTTGGCCCGACAACTGGGGAAGAGAGAAGTCCGGCGCAAAGGAATGCTGCGCCGAACCCGATGACGCACTCGTTGGCGACCAATGGTGCGCAGAACGATGTGCTGCCCAATACAGTCCAGCCCCCGCGGCCAGGCAAAACGCTGCCAGCGCGATTCGTATTCCCGAAAGCCGTAGCAGTTGCTACTCTCCTCTCGTTGTCGGATAGCCCTTGTCTACCCAATTCACGCCGAAATTTTCCGCAACGTACAGCACTTTGACATTCCCAAATCCCATCTCGCGCAGAGCATCGTCTGCGGGCTTTGCATTTGGACAATGATTCCATGGACAGCATCCGCAGTAGATCACGATGAATTTGTTCCGCGGCAACGACTCCACCCGCGCCCGCAATCGCTGCAAACCGTTCAAATCCGATCCCGGACCGAAGTACTCTGCGCCGGTGATGTGCGCCTGCGCGTACAGCATATGCGGACCAACGGAAATGACGAGCGGCGGGGCCAATTTGGAAGATTGCAGCACTTTGACCAAATCTTCAGGGCTGATCAGATGCGAATTCGAAATCAGGCTTGCCTGATAACCGTAAGCGGCGAGGACCACCGCCATGAACGCAGCCACAAGCAGGAAAATCCTTCGATTTTTCGAATGTGTCATCTCTGTCCTCTGCCTGGTGCAACTCCGCCTGCTTCAACGCCTGTTAGCCGCTTCTTGGCTGACCACGAACGGGGTGCAAATAGTATAGTTACCTTCACTGCTTGACGCCTCAGTTCACGCCGGAGGTTTCCCCGCATGGCGCAAAATCTTGGGATCGCGATTCGCATTCTGCTCAAGAATCCGCTGTTCACACTGACTGCCGTCCTGACCATCGCTCTGGGAATCGGAGCCGGCACGGCGATCTTCGGCGTAACAGAAGGCGTGCTGTTACAGCCGATTCCCTACAAAGATCCCGGTCGTCTCGTGATCGCCGGAGCAGAGCTGCGCCAGCGGCATGTTCGCGATATCCAATTTTCCAATGCCGAATTTATTGATCTGCGTGAAGGTACAAAACAGTTCTTCGAAGATCTCGCCGGAGTTTTCACCTTCCGCCGGGTAACTACACGCGAAGATGGAACACCCGAGCAGGTTCGCATCGCAATCGCGACCACAAATTTCTTCCGCGTGACCGGGGGAAGAATCGCCTTCGGCCGCGACTTCAACGATCAGGATGGAATTCCGCAGCCTGCTGCCCAGCCCGGAGCTCCCGCTCCGGCGCGGCTGCCGTTCTCGGCGATTCTCAGCTACGAATATTTCCAGCGCCGCTTCGGCAGCAATACGGCAGTTCTCGGTAAACCGACGTCCACGAATGGTCCGGTGATTGTAGGGGTATTGGCCCCGAACTTTCGCCTCTATTTTCCACCCGAAGCTAACGAAGAAGCAGCTCCTGATCTATGGCTCGCCAATCGCCTGGATTATGACGCCGCCAATCGCCTCAATTTCGCGATTCGTCCGATTGGCAGGCTGAAACCCGGCGTGTCGATCGAGCAGGCGCAAGCTGCGGCCGATATAGTCGCGGCCGAAACGCGTAAGAATTTTCTGATCGAAGGGACCGCGGGATATTACATAGACCTCGAACCGCTCCAGCAGCACATGGTGGCGCGAGTCAAGCCTGCGGTCCTGGCCATGCTGGCATCGGCGATTTTCCTCTTGCTGATTGCCTGCGCCAACGTGGCCAACCTTTTATTGGTGCGCGCTTCGTTGCGCGAACGCGAACTCTCGGTGCGCGCCGCGCTTGGCGGTTCGCGCTGGCGGCTGCTTCTTCCCGTTCTCACGGAAGCGGCTCTGCTCGCGGTTGCCGGAACTCTGCTCGGACTCGTTCTGGCCGAGATCGGAATCTACACGCTTCGCAGCTTCGCTCCCGAAAATCTTCCTCGCTTCGACAATATTCACATGAACGGCTTCGTGCTCGCATTCACTGCGCTGGCATGTCTGGCCGCGACCGCGATTTTCGGAATGATTCCCGCGTGGCGAGCTTCACGGCCGGGAATTGCCAATCTACTGCGCGGCAGTAGCCGGAACGCCGGATTGCTTGGGGGCAGCACTTTGCGCAATGGTGTCGTGATCGTCGAAGTCGCATTGTCCTTCGTTTTGCTGGTCGGTTCCGGCCTGATGTTTCGCAGTTTCTTCGACCTGCAGCGCGTCGATCCGGGGTTCGACGCTCGCGGTCTGCTCACTTTTCGAGTGGAAGGTCCAAACGGCGGCCGCAACACTCCCGAGAAACGCGCGGTTTTGATTCGCGAAATTCACGATCGCCTGGCCGCGATTCCCGGAGTCGAGAGCGTCACAGCTTCGAGTCCGTTCCCTCTTGCGGGCGGGTTCAGTCCTATCCGGTGGGGCACCGGAGAGGCCCTTTCCGACGCCGGCAAGTTCCAAGCGGCAGACAATGAGGCGGTGCTCCCTGGATACTTTGAAGCCATGCGGGTTCCACTTCTCGCAGGTCGCACTTTCACCGATGCTGACAATCAGCCCGGACGCAATCTGGTCATAATCGACGACTTGCTTGCCAAAAAAGCTTTCCTTGGCCAATCAGCCGTGGGCAAACGCATTCTCATTCGTGTCCGCACGCCGGAGCCGGAGTGGGTGGAAGTGATCGGCGTAGTCGGGCATCAACATGACTCGTCGCTGGCCGAGATGGGGCGCGAGCAGGTGTATTTCACCGACGCGTTTTTAGGATCGGGTGCCGTGGACTCGTGGGCCATTCGCACCGGCAATGATCCGGCAAGCGACGGCAGCGCGGTGCGCAACGCGATTCACGACATCGATCCCAGTCTTCTTGTCACGAACGTGCTTCCCGCCGAGAGGCTGATCGCCGCAGCACAAGCCGGCACTCGTTTTTCGCTTCTGCTGATTGGATCTTTCGCCGTGTTTGCCGGACTGCTCGCCGGAGTCGGCCTCTACGGCGTTCTCTCCACTGCGGTGCGGCAGCGTACGGCTGAGATCGGCGTGCGCATGACGCTGGGAGCGGAGCCAGCCACCATTCGTCACCTGATTGTGGGTCAGGGGTTCCGCTTGACTGGAATCGGAATTTTTGCCGGCATGATCGCAGCATTCGCCCTTACACGCCTCATCACTGCAATTCTTGTCGGCGTCAAAGCCACTGATCCCGCGACATTTATAAGTATGGCAATCGTGTTCTTCCTGATTGGCGCGATCGCGTCGTGGCTGCCCGCTCGCCGCGCCGCCGCGCTCGATCCCGTCCTGGCGCTGCGGGAAGAATGAGGCCGAGGAGAAACTCTGATGAAGTCACCTTTTGAGCGACGGATCTTGCGCGGGGCACCTCCGCACGCGAGATCCGAAGCCGTTTGAAATCAGGGCTCGTGAACGTATTGCTGCTCCAGCATGTATTGACAACGGGGCATCTTCTGACTTCGGGGGAATCAGAGCGCGCTTGTCCAAACTCACCTGGCTAGTTCCTGCTCTGCGCCGCGAAACAGAGCACGCAGGCCGCGGATGATCCAACGCGTCAGCACTACGGCAGTCGCGACAAAAATCAGAACCAACCCGCCCGCGACATAAGGATGGCTCATGGCAAGCCAGGTCAGGCCAATGGCGAGAACATCTTCGCCGAAACTGAGGGCGCTATTCGAGAATGGTTCCGGTGAGGGAGTCACCGCCGTGCGGGCAGCCATCTTGCCGCCATGAGCGGCTAGTGCGACCGCGGCTCCGACCAGCGTTGCCAGCAACTGCTCTCCAGGAGACAGCTGCCGCGTGGCCTGGAAGGCAAGCAACCCGGCAACCGGAACACGGATGAAAGTGTGCAGAGCATTCCAGATCAGATCGAATGCTGGAATTTTGTCGGCAAAGAATTCGATTGTGAAAACAGCTGCGCTGGCGGCGATGACCGGCCAGGTTTCGAGCAGCTCCAGGCCACGCGGCAGCGGCAAATGTCCGAAGCGAGCCAGCAGGCCAAGTGCGGCGACGGTAGCGTAGAGGTTCAATCCCGCGGCGAAGCCGATAGCCGCGAGCAGCGCGAACAGTTCGCTCGGCGGGATTTTGAGGACGTCGAGCATTGTTATCAACGGCGGGAAGCCAACCTGGGTCCTACAACCCCATCACTGCCGCGCACACGATCGGACCTTCGAAACAGTTGCCCGCTTCCGGCGCAAGTACGAAGGGCCGCTCCATTGTTTCATAAGGAGCGGCCCTCGAAATTCCAAAATCCACAACTGCAATTACAGTGTCGACTCGATCTCGAATCCCCACGCTTCCAGCAACGGCTCGGGAATGTACTTCGAATTCTTGTTGCGGCGTGCCCACTCACGCAGCCTGGTCGAGCGAAGATACTGATCTGGCGAGAGTTTGTACTCGCGCACGACCTGTTCAAATTCAGTTACGGTCGGGGTGATGGGCCCGATCGGCTCAGGCTTGCCCCAGTTTGGATTTCCGCGTCTCTTGGCCATGAAAGATTGCCTTTCCACCTCTAGGGGAATGAACTAACTTACGGATCTTGGTATATATGATTCGCTTATTCGTCTTCAGGATGCAGCTTAGATCGACGAAGGAATCCTCCAGTCCGCAGGTGAAACTCAAAGCTAATCTGGAGATCGACTATGTTACGTAAATTCGACGCGGAAGTCAATGGGGAATACCCTGCAGGTGGATGCCCGGCTGGTTGTATCTTGCTGACACACTGAGGATTGCATCCCATTGTACCTTCGGAAGTCCGGTTCCCAAACGAAAGATCAGCAACCTCAGCTTTACACCTCTCGCTCGGTCACATTACGCACGTAACCGCAGCCGCCTGCCAGGCGTTGAACCGCCTACCACCATGGAACTACAGTGCAAAGAGGGACTTCCGCAAATGCCCCCGGCAGTCCTGAGGTGTGCGCAACGGTCTGGTGTGATTCCCCGCCGAACCGGCGCCCATCGTCCAAGAGGAATCGGTAATGAGTCTGAAGGCGCTGTTGCTCTGTTCCGACGAGAAGATTGTGCGGGTGCTGCGGCGCACGCTCGGCGATCTCGACATTTCTGCAGAGCTCTGCCCCGATTCCGATGCAGCGTTGCGCAAGCTCACCCGCCAGCGCTACGAAGCCATCGTAGTGGACTGTTCCGGCGATCGCTCCGAGGAGGTTCTGCGCAGCGCCCGTAGCGCCGCCTGCAACAAGCACGCGGTCGCGGTGGCTGTTGTCGAGCCCATCGTCGGGCTGAAGGCGGTGTTTGAGATCGGCGCCCACTTTGTCCTCTACAAGCCCGTTACCATGGAGAAGGCGAAGTCCAGCTTTCGCGCAGCCCGGGCTCTGATGAAAAGCGAACGGCGGCGCAACGCACGGGTCGCCGTCGAAATCCCCGTCGTGATGCGCAGTCTGACCGGCGGCGCGAACATGAAAGTTATCACGACCGACTTAAGCGAAGGCGGCATCGCCATAAACTTGCCGCGCGGACGCCATCGTCCCACCGGCCGCTGGCAGCTGGTATTTGCCCTGCCCGGCAGCAGCGCCTCATTCGAAATTCCCGCCGAGTTCGCCTGGGAAGGATCCACGTCGCAGGCCGGCGTCCGCTTTCAGCAGGTTGCTCCGGAGACGGCGCATTCGTTGCGCGAGTGGCTGAAACAAAATTCTCCGGATACCGAGCAGGACGATCCCCCGATCCGTTGTCAGTTGACCGATCTCAGTCTGGGCGGGTGCTACCTCGAACTCCCCTCCCCGTTTCCGCCTTCGAGTCGCGTCACTCTCTCCATGCGCGCCGCTGATATGGAAGTGCGCGCCCAGGGCATAGTAAGGGTCATGCATCCGGATAAAGGCATGGGCGTCGAATTCACCCAGTCCACTCCAGAACATCGCACCGCGGTGGAAAAACTGCTCGCCATGTTGACCGCCAACCGGAATCTGCAGCCAGAGCTGCTGGTCGAACCCGAAGGATTGGAAACGAACACAAACGAACTCCGAACACGTGCGTCCGATACGGATGATCCGCTGCTGCAGCTGTTCTACGGCGAACGTCTGAGCGTGGAAGCGTTTCAGGAAGCGCTTCGCCGCCAACGTGCAATCACCAATGCGCCTCCGAAGACCACGTCGGCCGCCGCTCACGCGTCACTCTGATCAAAGTAAATTAAAGAAAAAGACGATGCGGGGTGCCCCACTTCTCGCCGGTTTTGCTAGAAGTGGGATTTGCTACAGCAGGGTGCCTGGTCCTAATGTCGCGTCCTTTGCGACGTTAGGTGGGGATTTTGCGTCATCTCGAACGCCCCGCGTTTTCTCGATGCGATTCGGATCAGGGCACGCATTCATGCGTGCCATCAGCTTGGTAACCTCGAAAGAGCCTTCAGGCGCTGAGTCGCTCGTGTACTCGGATTCTGCTGATGAAGCCGGGTTGGATCAAACTCCACTCGGGCTGCAGTTCTCCCACATCCTGCCTGCCTTGCGGCTACACGAATCTGGTCGCGCTTCCAGGCTGCTAAGCTAAAATCATCGCAAGCCGGGATGGCGAAATTGGCAGACGCAGCGGACTTAAAATCCGCAGGGCTCAAAAGGCCTGTGGGGGTTCGATTCCCCCTCCCGGCACCA
>JASHQK010000465.1 GCA_030039195.1 Candidatus Sulfotelmatobacter sp. | reverse complement strand
GCCCGCAAGTTTATGCGATCGGAATCCTGGGAGAGGAAGAGCATCCCCGGCGGGCCAAGCGCGCTCTGGAAATCATCGCCCAGCGCACCGGCGGCATGGCATTCTTTCCCAGAACTCTCGATGAAGTCGATCAGATCACGAGTACGATTGCGCACGACATCCACAATCAATATACGATCGGTTATAAGCCAAGCAATCCGCGGGCTACTGGCGGTTTCCGTATGGTGAAAGTCGAGGCCAAAGCCAAAGGGCATGGGAAGCTGATCGTCCGCACCAAGAGCGGGTACTATGCGGCAGCGCAAACGGTTTCCGCGGCTTCAAAATAGCCCGCGTCTATTTCTTCGCCATCTTTACGTTGTGAGAATTGGCTGCGTAGTGGGCGATGCCGCGATATAGGGCTTCGGCGATTTCTTCCCGATATCCGTCGCTGCGGAGTTTCTGCTCGTCGGTGGGGCTTGAGACGAAGGAAACTTCCGCCAGAACTCCCGGCATGGCGCTCTCCGTGAGCACCACAAATCCGGCTTCTTTCACGCCACGATCGCGCAGGCCTGGATTTTCCGTCGACAAAGTTCCGTACAAGGAGCGCTGCACGCTGGCCGCCAGCCGCCGCGACTGCTCGACCCGTTCATGCAGGTCGGCAGCCGTGAGGGTCAGCGTACCGTTGTTCTTGGCGTTGATGTTCGAATGAGCATCGGCATCTTTTGCTCCTGCCTCTTTCGATCCCGGAGCAGAAAAGGAGTTCGTGTAATACGTCTCCACCCCTCGAGCTGAAGGTAAGTCGCTGTAGTTGGCGTGCACGGAAATGAACAGGTCTGCCTGCGCCTGATTGGCGATTTCGGCGCGCTCATCAAGAGGAATGTAGTTGTCGTCCTGACGCGTGTAGATGACGTTGGCGCCGAGACGGCTCTCGAGCAGCTTGCCCAGCCGCTCGGCGATTTCGAGCACCAGATCCTTTTCGAGCAGGCCGCGGCGGCCGACCGTGCCCAGATCCCATCCGCCATGGCCGGCATCTACGACGATGCGCATCTTCGGAACACGCGTTCGCAGTTGCAGATCTTCTTTGGTCGGCGGCGGAATCACAATCGCCAGCCGGTTCTTCTCCGCTTCCGCGTCGGGAAAGAGATTGATTGCGCCCTTCGGCGGTGCGCCCACTTTCCGCAGTTCGACCACCAGCCGGTAAGGATTGGGCTCGAGACTCACCGAGAAATTCGGGTTGGATTTGGTTTCCAGTACGACGCGCGTCATGCCTGCCACCGGCTGCGCAATGCGGATGCGGTTCAACAGATTCTCGCCGATTTCGATCGATTTGTTGGCCAGTTCGGGCGCGAGTTGCGTATCGTGCAGATCAAAATAGATGCGATCCGGTCCAGTCAGGCGATGCGCTTCGTATTGCACCTGATCTTCGAGATCGAGAACGATGGTGGTGGAATCGGCTGAGGACCAGTGGCGGATTCCTGTGATTTTCGGGAACTTCGCCAGCTCGTCAGGCGTCGCGGGAGAAGTCTCGCCTTTAGACGAATCTTGCGCCGACTCTTCGTCGGCGGCCGCGGTGGTCGCGGAATTCGGAGTCGCTGTCGCGGATGAAGGCGCGTTCACCGGTGGAACAGATGTTTCGTGCGACGTGCTTGCCGATGTTTGTTCTGATGGCTTGTTGGCAGTGATCATGGCGCTGCCAAGAAGTGTCGGTCGCCACTTCCACAATATGCCCGCCGCAAAGGCGGCTACGAGTACGAGCATGATCAGCAGAATCACTCTCCACCGGCGAGGTGAAAACTCGGGTTCCGCCTGCCCAAATGTGAGTTTCGGCTCAGGGATGGCCGGCGAGGCCGGTTTCGCGAATGTCTCGGCGGGAATTTCCGCAGCCGCCGGGAGCTCGACAGAGGCAACCTTCCCGATTGACGCCGGAGCCACGGACGGTGCTTTCAATGTGGGGGCGTCGATACGTCCGGGTTCCTTTAAAGGAGGTAAGGCAACTACAGGAGGCGGCGCAACGGCTGCCGAAGTCTGGATTGGTGCAGGCGGCTTCGGTGCAGGGGGTTCGACTGGCGCAGGCGCGCTGGCTGAAATCGCCGGCTGCGCCGCCGCCGGAGCTTCCGGCCCAGCTACGGATGCTTCCAATTTCGTGCTTGCCACCTGGGCAGATTCGGCAAAGCGGTCTTCGTCTTCCGGCTTGAGCGCCCCGACAACGAGTTCTGCCAGGAGAGTCAGATTGCGGACGTCGCTGTCGTTGAAAGCGAAGGGCCAGTTGGAGAATGCCTCCAGCAGCCCGATGACGCGCCGTCGGCCGCACAGCGGAACGGCAACCATCGATCGTGCGCCAAGTCGTCGACACGCCTGCAGATTTACCCGCGGATCGGTTTCGGTGTCATCGCAATTGACCACCAGCGCGCTACGAAACGATGCGCCCGAGAACGCGGAATCGCGATCGATACGAGCTCCGATATCCGGCCGGATAGTGCCGGCGGCGGCGCGGAGAACAATTTCGTCATTTTCAGCCAGTGCAATCGCCAACCCGTCGGCGCCGGTGATCGCAACCGCGCGTTCCGCCACCAACTGCAGGACCTCGTCGAGTACGAACTGTTCGCCTTGTTCAAACTCCGGCTCGGGCGCGGTCGCAGCGTCAAAGCCCTTGTGGCGGACGGCGAGAGCTTTTCTGCGCCGCACCTGCTCGTGAAGGGCGGAAAATGCCAACAGAGCTTGCAGCGCGTCGCGTTGCGATGGCTTTTCTGGCGAGGCATCGTGCCCCGACTCAGCCGGCACGTCGGCCGCCGCGATCGAGAGAGACTTCTCCGCGTGCGTCCACGTGGCGCTGTCCGCTGGAGAAAACCGGTCTGATGATTCCCGGTCCGGTTTGGTGGGAACAGTTGCCATTTCGAAGCGATACCTGTAAGTTATCGGTCTTTGGCCCTAGATGCAATTACCGGGCATTGACCCTTCGGACATGTACTTTGGTCAGAATCTCTTTCGTATGACGGGGTTAGAGACCGCCGCACATGTCATCGTAGCTGGGTTACGAGCGTCTACCCTTACCAGGCGGGGGAAAGTCGGTGGGAACGTTCGCAGATCGAACCATCCCAGATACTAAGAAGTCCATTATTCTCCCAGATAGTATTTAAGTCAGCAACTTTCTGGGCTCAATCATAGCGAGCTGCAATTCCACCGGAGTTGTGTATGCAAGCAGGACCGTCTCCCGCGCGAGAAGCGCGCCTTGGCCACCGTCACGGGGTTCGTACGCTGACCTATGTCATCCTGGACCAGGGGAATGGCGGCATCCTTCTCAATCTTACGCATAGCGGCGTCGCGGTGCAAAGTGTCGCCGCCGTGCATATGGGCCAGCAGGTGCAAGTTCGCTTCGAACTGTTTGCTCCACGACTGCGAGTCAATGCCCGGGGGGAAGTCGTATGGGCGACTTCCTCCGGCCGCTGCGGCATTCGCTTCCTTGATCTTTCCACGCAAGTCGCACGGAAATTGGACGAATGGATATTCGCGAAGCTGCTGGAAGGTACATCGCCGTTGTCGCCTTCGACGGAGTCGGTGCTTGCGGCGCCGGCACCGCTAACGACTGAAGCTCAAAATCGAGCGGCGCAGCAGCGGACTGGCGCGCCCAAAAGTCTTCCCGGCAACGATGAAGAAGTCGATGAGCTGTCTGATGGTGACGAGGCTGCCGAGGAACTCGATGCCTTAGATGACAACTTGATCATCTCTCCCGGGCCCGTAAAGGTCATCGATCTGCCGAGACCGAATCTGCCACCGCCCTCTGAGCCCCTGCGAATGCCAGTTCCCATAGAAATTCACGATCGAATCTCCCAGCCGGCGAGCCAGTTGGATTGGCTCTCGCGACCTCTCTCCGGGCGTAGCCTGGCCTGGACTGTGAATGCCCTTATGGTCCTTGCAGGCTGGTTATTGTTTGTTTTAGTTTTCCTCGCTGTGTTGGGGGAAGCTCCCAGATGGCCCGGCGTGATGATCCCGGGTGCGGCTGTCGTAGTCGCAGGATTGTATTGGGGATTCTTCAAAATCCTTGCTGGGGCAAGCCTCGGCGTGAAGCTGGCCCGCTTGGCCGGGAGTGAGCAGAATGAAGACGGGGTCGGAGAGAATCGCTTTCGCTAAATAGAGTCCAGATTCAAAACCGTTAATTCGTGAAATATTGCTGGGCCAGCCACAACTGCAGTGTACGTTGTTGCCGCGGCGGGATCCTGAGGAATTTGACCCCCATATTTCCGTGCGCGTCGTGCCATGCGACTTCCGCCTCCGCCTTCAGCCGCGACTTAATTCCCGGCAACTGGAAAGTGACTTGGATCGGAGGCAGAGCTTTGAGTTCGCCATCCAGTTGCTCTGGGGCGTGAATCTGCATTCCTCCCTGACTCACGTTCACCAAGAATCCTTGTGCATGCTTCCGCCCTTGACAACTGAGCGCAACCGAAACTTCGAGTCCGGCGCGGTGATAGCGCAGGCGTCGGTCAAGGATCATGCTGCGTGCGGCCGACAGCGTGCGCACGGCCTGGTCCACCGAAATCGGTTTTTCGAATGCAAACAGTGCTCCGCTTTCGGCCATGCGATCCGCGCTGATCACTCCCCCTCCCAGCACCATTGCTACGGTGCGCGCCTGCGTTTCAGAACGCTGCAACCGCTCGAAGAGCTGCAACGTTCCCTGCAGGTCGCAGTCGATAATAAGGGCGTCAATTTTCGATTTGTTGAGGCGGATGATGGCTCGCTGCGGATCTTTCTCTACCGCAACGTCCATGTTAAGGCTGCCGAGGATGCACTCCAGAACACTGATTTCCTGCCAGTCGCGCGAAACCACCATCGAGGAAAGAGGCATGCCAACACTTTAGCGACGAGAACGATCACAGCCGTAGATAACCAACGTAATGGCCCGGATGAGGGGTGTCTGGGGAGTCCTGGGCTTCAGGTCTGCGGTCAGCTTTGCTCGCGATACCACCCGACGGTGCGGCGCAGGCCTTCTTCGAAGTGGACGCTTGGCTTGTATCCGAGCGCGGCTTCGGCCCGGGAGATATCGGCCAGGGAATGTTTGATGTCGCCTTTGCGCTCGGCTCCATATTTGGGCTGTCCCGAGTAGCCAGTTAATTCTCGTAACAGCTGAAGAGTTTCGTTGAGGCTTAGGCGACGGCCGGTGGCTATGTTGAAAACTTGTCCCGCAACCTGATCCTTGGGAGCTTCGCAGGCCAGCAAGTTGGCCGCGACCGCATTATCAATGTAGGTGAAATCACGGCTCTGCTCGCCGTCGCCGAAGATCGTCGGCTGCTCGCCGCGCAGCATCGAGGTGATGAACTTGGCCAGCACGCCGGAATAGGGAGAAGACGGGTCTTGCCGCGGTCCGAAAATGTTGAAGTAGCGCAGCGAGACCGTCTCCAGTCCATAGCAGCGGTAGAAGGAAGTCATGTAATGCTCGCTCGCCAACTTCGCCACGGCATAGGGGGAGATCGGATCGGGCTTCATCTCTTCGTGCTTGGGCAGCGTGGGCGTGTCGCCATAAGCAGAGGAAGATGCGGCGTAAACGACGCGCTTGACTTTGGCATCGCGAGCCGCGACCAGCACGTTCACGGTTCCATCTATGTTGGCTTGGTTGCTGCCAAGCGGATCTTTCACGGATTTCGGGACGGACGGGATCGCGGCTTCGTGGAAAACGAAATCCACACCGTTGCAGGCTTGGTGCATGGCATCGAGATTAAGAATGTCGGCCTCGCGAAAGTCGATGCGGTCGACGATCTCGGAGATATTCTCGCGCTTGCCAGTGGAAAAATTATCGACTCCCCGCACCTGCTGGCCGCGTTCCAGCAAGGAGCGCGCGATGGATGACCCAATAAAGCCACCGATACCCGTAATGAGGTAGAGAGACATGACTGACCATCATAGCGAATGTCACTGAAGCTGAGTGGCGGACAAATCAGGGGCAGCGTCGGAACGAACCACAAAGGGCACAAGGGGCACGAAGGCAGCCGCTCGTGGCGGGAATGCCAGCTTCCGGAAGCAGTCTAAGTGTGGTGAGAGGAGTTCTGGCTCTGGCGGACGATGCGGGCAAAATCGTCGCGCATCAGCAGTTGCCGGTCACGGAAGAATTCAATCAGCGCTTGCACTACGGCCGCGGAATCTGTAATCGCTGGCAGTTGCAAAGGGCCGCGGGCGGGCAGCGTAGAGGCGATCCCTGGACCCATGATGATGGAGGGCCGGGAAAGAGATGCAAGCAATTCTTTCAGTCTTGCTTGGTTGTCGTCGCTCATTTCCGTGAACGCGATGCCCATGCCGAGATAGGGATAACTGACGCGTACATTTCCTTTGGTCTCGACTCGTATTCCCTTGGCTTCCAGTTTCAATTCCAGCATGGTCCCGACTGGATAAGTTGCCTGTGCTTCGACATAACACCCGTGCAGGCTGATGTCAGTGAAAGTGGACCAGGTATGGACGTCGCAATTGGCCTCGCGCATCTGGACGCTGCCTTCGCACTGGTAGCGCGGGCTACGACGTTTCTCCGCGCCTTGAAAAGATGCTGACGCCTTTGCAGACTGCTCTTCCGTCTTCGGTTGCGGAGTTTCCTCGGGCGCGGGAGCGGGGGCGGCCGCACCGGTGCTCCGCTTCAAGGCCATGAGATAGGCGATGCCCTCGTTGGTTTCCTCTGCCATGGCTACTCCGGACGAATTCGCTCCGATCCCTCTCTCCGCATGCGTCAAGCGCGCACATGAAATCTTGCTAGCATCATCGGCAACAATGAGCTGGAGAATTAGTGGGGATGGCGAAGCAGAAATGAGAGAGTTCTAATGAACTCCGCTTTCAGAGCCGACCTCGGCACCCGCCAGAGACTGGGCTGCCTCACGGATTCGCGTCCAGAGTTCATCGCGCCCGATACCCGTTCTTGCTGAGTAGGGAAGCACGCGTGCGGCTGAGTAACGTTCGGTGAGGGATCGCAAAGCATTCTG
This sequence comes from Candidatus Sulfotelmatobacter sp., assembly GCA_030039195.1. Lineage (GTDB taxonomy): Bacteria > Acidobacteriota > Terriglobia > Terriglobales > Acidobacteriaceae > Sulfotelmatobacter. The sequence continues at coordinate 11,026 of JASHQK010000465.1, read as the reverse complement.
CAACTGATTGTTCGAGAGCCGGTCGCTCTTGGTTGCGACCAGCACGAATTCACGTCCGAGCGCGTTAAGAAAGTCGAGCAACTGCTGGTCGCTCTGCTGGGGTGGAATGTTCACGTCGACCAGCGCCACGCAGAGCGCCAGCGTCGGACGAAGCTTCAGATACGGTTCAATGAAGCTGGGCCATTCCTGCGAGATTTCGCGCGAAATCTTGGCATATCCATAACCGGGAAGGTCAGCGAAAATCAGCTCGGGGCGCGGCTTCCCGGGCCAGCGGATCTCGAAGAAATTGATGCTTCGCGTGCGCCCGGGAGTGGAGCTGGTGCGCGCCAGTTTCTTTCCGATCAGAGAATTAATCACGCTCGACTTGCCCACATTCGAGCGACCGAGGAAGGCGATTTCCGGCAGAGATGGGGCAGGGAAGTGGTCCGCGTCCGCAGTCCCGGCCAGGAATCTTGATAGAACTCTCACCGTCCAGTTTGCAATGCGAGAGTGGGAGTTGGCAAGAGTGTAAACCTGCGGATCGCGTACCCGGGCGCGAGCAATGGCGGACCCGCGGGAGGCAGCCGCAGGTCCGAGTGAGTCAGAAGGGCGGCGTCAGGCCAGTATAGTCGCCATTCACTTTCGCGTCGTACGGAGCGTTGAGCTGGTTGAATCCATCGCCGCTCACGGCAATTTTTCCTTGCTCGAAGACGATCTTGCCGTCGTGAGTCACTTCGATTACCTGGTTGTTGAACTGGTCGCTGATCAGCGTGTTCCCATTGCGCAAGCGCACCGCGCGGGTGGGATTCGGAGAGGAAACGCTGCCCGGACGGTCATTGGTCTGGTACGACCAGACGACATTGCCGGCATGGTCCACTTCCAGAATGCGGTTATTTCCCGAGTCCGTAATCAGCGTGTTTCCGTCGGGCAGGCGGCTGGCGAAAGCGGCTCCGTTCAGTGCATCAGAATTCGGCGATCCGTAGCTCCAGACGATTTGCTTGTCGCGCGTAACTTCGATGACGCGGTTGTTGCTTTCGTCGGCGATCAGAATGTGCCCATTTGCCAGCAGCTCGGCGCTGTTGGGGCTGTTCATCTGATTGGGTCCGCTGCCGCTCACTCCCGTCTGGCCATACTGCCAAACAATTTGCTTATTCAACGTGATTTCGATAACGCGCTGGTTTCCCTGATCGGTGACGAGAATGTGGCCATCCGGCAGCCAGGTGTTCTGCACGGGTGTGTTCAGTTGATTCCAGCCCGATCCTGTCACTCCCGCCTGGCCGTATTGCCAGACGATTTGGCGATCCGGCGCAACCAGCATGACGCGATTGTCGTTACAGGCGTTCTGGCAAGTCGGTTCGGTTCCAGCGGGCGCGCCCGTGCCCGCAATCAGGGTAAAGGGCCCGACACGCTGGGCGTCGTTTGGGGCGACCACAGAGTGCGGACCTGCTACGCTGGAGCCGTCTCCAAATCTCCAAACGATGGCATGAGTTTCGGGATCCACTTCGATGACCCGATTGTTGAACTGATCGGAGATGAGAATGTTGCCGGGGCGATTGAAACCGTCCGGATTTTGCGCCCATGCCGTGAAACAGCAAGTGAAGGCAAAAATGACGGTTGTCAACAGTCGCAGTGGAGAGGCGAAGTTCTTCTTCATGACGCTTGCTCCTTGAAGAGGATCGAAGGGACGGAACGTGAGCCCGAGAAAGTACTTCCGTCTTGCATGTTGCGGAGCGGAGGTCTGTTATCCGAGACCCTGGACCGTCCAGCCCGCGCTTAGTGTGGAAGGAATAGGAGCTTTGATTGTCAGGAGGATGTCACGGAAGTGTAACTTTGCATCCATGACGCAACACCAGGCCCTAATGCAGGCCCAGGGGATGCTTTCGACTGACATCGTCTTCGCGAACAGGGCGGAATTTGTGCCAAAGATAGAGCACGCCGGCGACGACGACTCCGATGCCGAGGCTGATCGCGAAAAAGATGCGATAGGCGGGCAGCCAAATCAGAGTGATGGCAACGATCAGGGCTGCGGTGATCAAAGCGGCCGTGCCTCGAACTGGAATTCTCATTGACAAATCTCCGCATGTCTTAGCGATTGCGGCCGGACGATTGTGGGCCTGGTTGATTGTCCGGCGGCGCCCCTTCCGGACACGGACACGCTTAGTTTGCTGCTTTTGCCAGTCAATGCGCAAGGTCGCGATCCCTGATGGGTCGCTGCCCAAAAACTTCAGCGGCAGCCAGAACGAAGGTAACCAGGCGCGTTTCCCGCGGAGTAGCGCAGGATTCAACCGGACCCCACCCGTGCCGATGGACTTCATGACGAACGGATCTATTCGGCGATGCGCAGCCGATGGACCAGAATCGAGATAGCCATGCAGGCCCAGAACGGCAGGGAAACTTTCAGAACGAACTTGCCCATACACACACTGCTGCTGTGCAACGATGTTCCGTTTCTCGGGACGACACGGTCATTGCTGAATCAACTGCAGATGACGCCCAAGATTGCTTCCGACTGCGCCGAGGCGCTGGCCGTGATCAGCGCGCACCAGTTCGAGGTTATCGTTGTGGACTGGCGGGAGATCAACAATCTCGGCGAATTTCTCTCAGCCGTGCGCCATTCCAAGCGGAACCACGAATCGGTGCTGGTGGCGATTGTGCGCGATCTGCTCGACCTGCGCCAGGCGTTCGCGGCTGGAGTGCATTTCCTGATCCACAAGCCGCCTTCTACGCTGCAGATCGAACGTTGCATGCGGGCGGCTTATGCCGCGACGGTAGTACGGCGGCGCAAGCATCATCGGGAAAAGGTCAAGATTCTGGCGGAGGCGACCACGCGGGACTATCCGTATGGCGAAGTCACGATTGTGAACCTGAGTGAAGGCGGGGCCGGGCTGCGGCTGGAGGGCGGGGAAGCTGGGCGAGACGCGCGGGGACTCCGGCTACGCGTGGCTGAGGACGTGGATTTGCGATTTGCGCTTCCGGGGAGCGAGACCACGATTCACACTTCCGGTCGAGTGATCTGGTCGGCAGGCGAGACGGCGGGAGTTCGCTTTACGTCGATTCCAGAGAGCGACCGTCCAGTATTTGAGACTTGGCTGACGGAGTGTGTGGAGCGTTCGCTGGAGCAGATGCAGCAACGCCTGCGTGCAGTGTGCGCGTAAGCAGATAACCGCTCGATCCTTGTGTGAAAGGCAAAAGGCCTGCCGCTCGGCGGGCCTTCTGCTTTTGAGACTATCTGCTCCTTGCGTTTTTATTGGTGCGCGGTAGGCGCGTCACCGGTGCCGCTGGTTAAAGGCGGCGCGATCGGCTGGCCCGTAAGTTCTTCGATCTGGGGCGGAGCGGATTCGAGCGCGAGCTGCAGAACCTGATCCATGGTATCGACGAAATGCAGCTTCATCGCGTTGCGCAGATTCTCGGGGACCTCAGCCAAGTCCTTTTCGTTGTCTTTGGGAAGAATGACTTCGAACAAGCCGGCACGATGAGCGGCCAGCAATTTCTCTTTGAGTCCGCCGATCGGTAGGACCTTGCCGCGCAGCGTGATTTCGCCGGTCATGGCGATATCGCGGCGTACGGGAATCTTGCTCAACGCGCTGGAAATGGCGGTTGCGATGGTGATGCCGGCGGACGGTCCATCTTTGGGAATGGAGCCTTCGGGAACATGTACGTGGAGATCGAGATTGCGGTAGAAATCGCGGCTAAGGCCAAGGCGATTGGCGCGAGAGCGAACATAGGACATCGCCGCCTGCGCCGATTCCTGCATGACATCGCCGAGTTTGCCGGTGAGCGTAAGTTTGCCTTTGCCGTCGACCACTGTGGCTTCGGTCGAAAGGATCGAGCCGCCGACTTCGGTCCAAGCCAGGCCGGTGACCAGACCGATTTCGGATTTTTCGTGAGCCAGGGTGTCGCGGAACTTGATAACACCCAGAAAGTCGTTCACATTCTGCGTGGTGATCGAGACGCTGTAGTTCTCGCCTTCCTTGACAACTTTACGCGCCACCTTGCGGCACACGTTGCCGATTTCGCGTTCCAGGTTGCGGACGCCGGCCTCGCGCGTGTAGGAGCGGATCAGCGCGGTGATGGCCTCATCGGTGAAAGTGATGTTCTTCTCGGAAAGCCCGGCCGCGGTCATCTGCTTTTTCACTAAGAACTGCTTGGCGATCTCGACCTTCTCCTGCTCGGTGTAACCGTGCAGACGCAGCACTTCCATGCGGTCCTGCAGCGCGGGAGGAATGGTGTGCATCACATTCGCCGTGGCGATGAAAAAGACCTGCGAAAGATCGTATTCGACGTCGAGATAGTGGTCGACGAACATGAAATTCTGCTCGGGATCGAGCACTTCGAGCAGTGCGGCAGAGGGATCGCCCCGGAAGTCCATCGACATCTTGTCGACTTCGTCGAGCATGAACACCGGATTCTTCGTGCCGGCCTTTTTCATCATCTGGATGATCTGGCCCGGCAGGGCGCCGATGTAGGTGCGGCGATGGCCGCGGATTTCGGCTTCATCGCGCACACCGCCGAGTGACATACGTACGAATTTGCGGCCGGTGGCCTTGGCGATCGACATTCCCAGTGAAGTTTTTCCGACGCCCGGAGGTCCGACAAAGCAGAGAATCGATCCCTTGGGATTCTTGACGAGCTGGCGGACAGCGAGGAACTCGAGGATGCGCTCTTTGATTTTTTCCAGTCCGTAATGATCTTCGTTGAGAACTTTTTCAGCGCGAGAGATATTGCGGATTTCCTTCGAGCGCTTCTTCCACGGCACCGCCAGCAGCCAGTCGAGATAATTGCGCGAGACGGTCGACTCGGCGGACATCGGCGGCATGGCTTCGAGCTTTTTCAATTCCTGCAGCGCCTTGTCTTTCACATCTTTCGGCATGCCGGCGGATTCGACTTTCTTCTTCAGTTCATCGAATTCGCTCTTTTCACCGCGCCCCAATTCTTTCTGAATCGCCTTGATCTTTTCGTTGAGGTAATACTCTTTTTGCGCCTTTTCCATCTGGCGCTTGACGCGCGACTGGATGGTGCGGTCGACGTTGAGTTTTTCGATTTCGATATCGAGGACGTCGGCGATGCGGGTCAGCCTCTCCGCGGGGTCGAAGATCTCGAGCAGTTCCTGCTTCTCTTCGATGGAGAGTTGCAGGTTGGCGGCGATCACATCGGTCAGCTTGGCCGGGTCTTCCATGCGTACGGCCGAAATCATGGTCTCGTACTGCAATGACTGGCACAGCTTCACGTACTGCTCGAACAGCGACGTGACCCGCTGCATGGCCGCTTCCAGAGCGGGGTTCGCTTCGGTGGTATAGCGTGCGACGCGGACGGTGGCCTGCATGAATCCGTCGGTATCGGTAACCTGGAGGATCTTGCCGCGCTCGATGCCTTCGACCAGAACTTTGATGTTGCCGTCGGGGAGCTTAAGGCTCTGCACAATGTTGACGATGGTGCCGACCTGGTAGATCTCGTTGGCCTTGGGTTCGTCAATGGAGGCATCGTGCTGCGTCGCCAGAAAAATCTTCTTGTCGGCTGCCAGGGCTTCTTCGAGGGCGCGGACGCTGGACTCCCGGCCCACCACGAACGGCGTCATCATGAAGGGGAAGATGACCACGTCCCGGATGGGCATCATGGGCAGCTTTCTGGATTCGAACTTCTCTTTGGATGTGGTCACTGATTCTCCTGGGGCGACGAACCGGCCTCAATAAGCCAGTTTACAAGAAACTCCATATTGCTTTCGAGAGCTTTGTTGGACGTTTTCTTGAAACGTCTCTTATTTTGAAACAGCAGTGAGTGAGCGCACAAAAGCCGCGCCCCTAAAGCGGCTTAGCCTGCCTTCTCCATGATGGTCGTGAACGATGCGCTGCGCTTCTCCACCATCTCGCGGGTCACTTCAAACTCCTTTACTTTCTTCTGGCTAGGCAGGTTAAACATCAAGTCGAGCATGAGTTCTTCGAGAATCATGCGCAGGCCGCGGGCGCCAACCTTCCGCGCCATAGCCTGACGCGCAATCGCTCGCAAGGCCTCGTCGGCGAACTTCAGCCGGACATTCTCGAATTCAAACAGGCGTTGGTACTGTTTGACAATGGCATTTTTGGGCCGGGTCAGGATCTCAATCAGCGCGAATTCATCGAGATCTTCGAGCATGCCGACGACCGGCAGACGACCGACGAATTCGGGGATCAGGCCGAACTTGATCAGATCTTCGGGCTGCACTTCGTTGAGCAGTTCGTAATTTCGCTTGCGGGCGATGGCCAGATCTTCCTTCTCCGCGTCTTCGGCGGTGCGGAAGCCGAGCGATTTCTTTCCCACGCGTCGCGAGATGATCTTGTCGAGGCCGACGAAAGCACCGCCACAGATGAACAGAATGTTTGTCGTATCGACCGGTGTAAATTCCTGGTGCGGATGCTTGCGTCCGCCCTGCGGAGGAACGTTGGCGATGGTGCCTTCGAGAATCTTCAATAGAGCCTGCTGGACCCCTTCCCCCGAAACATCGCGGGTGATCGAAGGATTCTCATCTTTGCGCCCGATCTTATCGACTTCATCGATATAGATAATGCCAGTCTGGGTACGGCTGACATCGCCATCGGCAGCTTGCAGAAGCTTGAGGATGATGTTCTCAACATCTTCGCCGACGTAGCCCGCTTCGGTAAGCGTGGTCGCATCGACAATCGCGAACGGCACGTCGAGCATGCGGGCAAGGGTCTGAGCGAGCAGGGTCTTGCCGGTTCCCGTGGGCCCGATCAGAAGAATGTTCGACTTGGTTAGCTCGATGCCATCGCCCGACTTCTGGCGATTCATGAAGATGCGCTTGTAGTGGTTGTACACCGCGACGGCCAGCTTCTTTTTCGTTTGCTCCTGCCCGATCACGTATTCATCAAGGAATGTCTTCACTTCCTGCGGCTTGGGCAGTTGATTGGGCGTGCTGGAAGGCGGAGTCGCAGTGCGGTCATCCTCGAGGATGGAATTGCAGACGGCGACGCACTCGTCGCAGATATAGGCTCGGGGATAGTCGCTGGGTGACGAGATCAGCTTGGCGACTGCATCCTGGGACTTATGGCAGAACGAACAGCGAAGAATCTCGTCCGATCCCGACTTGGTTTTCACTCGTGTGTACTCCTTGGAACCTTAGCCGCGAACCGCTGATCATACCGCTTTCACGGTCTGATAAATGATATCGTCTATGATTCCGTATTCCTTAGCCTGCTGCGCGTTCATGATGAAGTCGCGTTCCACGTCTTTCTCGACTTTGTCCAGTTTCTGACCGCTGTGCTTCGAAAGTAACTGGTTTGTAATCTCGCGCATACGAAGGATTTCGCGGGCGTGGATGTCGATATCGGTGGCCTGACCCGACAATCCACCCATAGACGGCTGATGTATTAGAATCCGCGAATTCGGCAATGCCAATCTCTTTTTGGGTTCCCCCGATGCCAAAAGTAACGCGGCCATGGATGCCGCCTGGCCCACGCAGAGCGTCATCACGTCGTTCTTTACATATTGCATGGTGTCGTAAATCGCCATGCCCGCCGTGATCGAGCCTCCCGGCGAGTTGATGTAAAGCTGGATGTCTTTCTCCGGATCTTCCTGCGCCAGAAATAACATCTGCGCAATTACCAGGTTGGCAATGTTGTCGTCGATCGGCGTGCCGATAAAAATAATATTGTCGCGGAGCAGACGGGAGTAGATGTCATAGGCGCGTTCGCCGCGCCCGGTCTGCTCGATGACCATCGGAACTAACATCATTTGAGGATCATTGTTCTTCACGTTCACCTGCCACACTCCGCCCCAACTCGAACTCACTTGGATTGGGGAGGGTCGAAAGGTCCGCCCTAGAAACTATGCGGACTGGTGGTACAAATAATCGAGGGTCTTTTCGCTGCGGATTCTGTTCCGGATTCTATCGAGGCCCCCATCCTGTGTCAAACGAGCGCGGACCGATTCGGGAGTCTGTTTGGTCTGCCGACCGAGCGATTCGATCTCGTGACTCAAATCGTCTTCGCTGACGGAGATTCCCTCCAGATCCGCAATGCGATCCAGTAACAACGACGATTTCACATCCTGCACCGCCTGATCCCGCTGCCCTGCGCGCAGGCGGGGCAGGTCCATCTTCTTCATGTCATCGACTTTCATGCCCTGCGCCGCGAGCGCTCGCAAACCTCGCTCCAGACGAAGATCGATCTGGCGGTCGACCAGCGATTCAGGAACTTCAAAATCATTGCGCTTTACCAACTCTGCGACGAGCTTATCTTTCGCTTCGCGCTCGGCCGTGTGCTTGCGCTCCGCCATCATGTTTTCGCGAATCTGTTTGCGGACCTGATCGAGCTCGGAAAATTCTCCCAGTTCTTTAGCGAACTCGTCGTTGAGATCGGGCAAGCTCTTCTGCTTGATAGCTTGGATCTTCACCGTATAGAGGAAGGTCTTTCCGGCGAGCCGCTTGTCGTTGGCGTCCTCGGGATAGCTGACTTCAAATTCCCGCTCGTCTCCAGCATTCGCGCCGCGCAGATTCTCGGTGAACTCGGGAACCGTGTTCTTGCCGCCGATCTCGATCAGGATCTCATCCATATGGACGGGCTTGGTTGCATCGTTGACATCTTTTGGACGGCCGTCCATGGATGCCTGCGCAAAATCGCCATCGGCCAGCGGACGACCCTCGACGGAAGTGAATGTCGCATGCTGCTCGCGGACATTGTTCAGGGCCTCATCTACTTCTTCGTCCTTCACGTCGATCTGCGGATGCTCGGCCCGAAGCTCCTTGTATCCCTCGACGATGATCTCGGGCATGATTTCGAAGCTGGCCTTGAACTTCAGCGGCTCGCCCTCGTGAATGTGAAGGTCGGTCACGCGCGGCTGGGAAACCGGGATCATCCCTAGCTTTTCGGTTTCCTTGCGAAAGTAGCGAGGAATGAGCGCTTCGACCACATCGCTCTTGAGATCCTCTTTGAAGCGCTGACGAATAATGGAGGCCGGGACGTGCCCGCGGCGGAAACCCGGCAGGCGCGCGGCTTTCTGATATTTCTGCACCAGGGCATCGGTTTCGCGGGTGACCTCATCGGCGGGAACTTCGACGGAGATCTCGCGCTTGACGCCGCCTTTCTTCACGTCCTCTGCTTCTATGGGACTCACGTTTTCCTTTCAGTTAGCTTCGCTTGCTTCGGGGGCATCCGATGAGCCCTCATGTCCTGGCTGGGAGCGGGAGCTCCGTCGCGCAAATGCCGAACCGGGTTCACACGCCGTTAATCTTGAGTGTAAAGAGAAAATGAGAGCATCGTCAAACGCGTTCACACTATAATCTTCTGCGCGCATTGGGTCCGGACACGCCCGAGCGGTTCTAGAGATTTTTCCCAAAATGGAAATCGGGCAGAGTTGGCAGCGGGTGAACGCAGCCTGACAAAGGGGCACTCCGTACTGGCGACGAAAAAATTCGGCACAACGTGCCCGCTCTGCATGCGGTTCTGCTTTGTCAGCTATATTGGAGATCGAAGAAGCGGCTTCGGTCGCGGAACTGCGTGCCAAGCTGTTAAAGGAAGGTTGGCTCGGCGAGCAGGTGCGCTGCGATGACCCGAAATGTGAAGGCCAGACCTTTTGTGCTTGGAATCATGCGGTGTTTCCCGCTGAGATGCAATGACTCCTCACTGGCTGACGGTTCTCAATCGCCAAGTTGTCGGCTGCACCCGTTGCCCGCGTTTGGTGGAGTATCGCCAGCAGGTCGCGCGCGAGAAGCGCCGCGCTTACCGCGACTGGGAATATTGGGGCAAGCCAGTGCCCGGATTTGGCGATCCGAAAGCGCGCGTGCTGATCATGGGATTAGCCCCCGGCGCACACGGCTCCAACCGCACTGGACGACCATTCACCGGCGATGCCAGCGGGAATTTCATGTATCCGGTGCTGTACGAAACGGGATTCGCCAACCAGCCCACGGCGACCGATCGCAACGATGGATTGAAGTTGAAAGATCTCTACATCACTGCTGCGGTGCGTTGCGCGCCGCCCGATAACAAGCCGCTGCCCTCCGAGCTAGCGAATTGCTCGGAATATCTCGATCGCGAGCTCGAGGGATTGAAGGACGTAAAGGTCGTGGTGGCGCTGGGGAAAATCGGCTTCGATGCGTATTTGAATTATCTGACGCGAAAGTCCCCACCCTACAAAAACCGCCCTTTGACTACGCTGGGGGCAGCCTCCGGGTGGGGCACCCGCTTTAATAAGGCCGCCTACGTTTTCAAACACGGCGCGCGTTATTCCATGCCGGATGGCAAGATGCTGCTGGCCAGTTATCATCCGTCGAATCAGAACACCCAGACGGGCAAACTGACGCGAGAGATGTTTGTGAAGATTTTTGAGGAGGCGCGAAGATTTGCGGGTGCCCCATCCTAGCCGCGTCCTTTGCGGCTAGGGTGGGATGTTCGAGAGTGGATCCCGGGCGGAAGAGTTCCCACAAAATTAACGCAGTTTGGTGACCGTTACTTCAAGCTGGAATTGGCGTTTGGAGTCAGGATCGTCAACCGTGCCGAGGCTCGTCAGTTTCCCCGGGGTGATCGCCGTGGCGGTATCGATGGAGAGCTGTCGTAGGATCGGATCTGGCGTATTCGGACGATAGGGGTCAGTGCTTGTGCGGGGCACCAGGCTGCTCACTGCTGCATGCCCTTCTAGAGAAAGGCCGGCTTCGTCTTCAAACATCTGGCATCGAATACTCGTACCAATGTCGATATATTCGACTTTGCCCTGCTCGGTCTCGACCGGCACGCGAGTTCCAATCTTGATTGCCTTGTTACTGGCCAAGTCTCGAATGTATCCGCGGTCTTCCTGTCGCAGTGCGACCAGATCCATTCCGTACTGACGCGTATTGATTTTCTTCCCGTCCTCGAGTTCATTGAGGGAGAACTCGAGATGGTAGGCGGGGATCGGCCCTCGCGGCTCCGCCGTTTTCGCGGTGTTGTTCTCTTGGGCGAGGCAGTTTCCACCCCGAAGACTGAAAACAGCCAACATGATCATCAGAGACAATGCTGCTCGTTTGCGCATATCGAACTCCCCTCCTGAAATTGTTTGCCCAAATTTATGACGGGTCGTG
>JASHQK010000464.1 GCA_030039195.1 Candidatus Sulfotelmatobacter sp. | reverse complement strand
GGAAGATCGGATTACGGGATCTACTATCCGGTGCTCCGTCTGTTGGAAAACGACCCGGAGATCGATCTGAAATTGATCGTCGCGGCCGGACACCTGGATCCAAAGTATGGACTGACGGTTCGCGAAATCGAACAGGATGGTTTTGCCATCTCCGCGCGCGTACCGATGAACATGCGCGGCGATTCGCGCGAAGACGTAGCCAATGCCCTTGGCATCGGAGTGCAGGAGTTTACGTCTGCATACCTCGATACTAAGCCCGACATTGTGCTCTTGCTGGGCGATCGTTTTGAAATGATGTCGGCCGCCGTTGCGGCCCTTCCCTTACGAATTCCGCTGGCGCACATCCACGGAGGAGAACTCACTTTCGGGGCTATCGATGACGCGATCCGGCACGCCATCACGAAGCTCAGTCATATCCATTTCGCGGCGACCACGGAGTATGCTCGTCGCATTCGACAAATGGGTGAGGAGCCATGGCGCGTACACGTGACAGGTTCCCCGGCCATTGATTCGATCCGATCGTTCCGTCCTATGGCGAAGACTGAGCTCGATCATGAATTCGGCATGGACCTCTCGCAGACACTTCTTATCACTTATCATCCAGTTACTCTTGAGGATGAGAAGACTAACAGTGATAGTCTTGCGAACTTACTGGCAGCATTATGTGACTCCAGCTACTCCTTGCTATTCACCTATCCAAATGCCGACTCGCAAAGCAGAGAGATCATTGAACGGATCAAAGATTTCATTCGCGCCAGAGAACATGCGAGATTTGTTAATAATCTCGGTCACCGCAAGTACCACAGCGTGCAGAGATACGTCGCGGCCATGGTGGGTAATTCGAGCAGCGGAATCATCGAGGCTGGAAGTTTTCAACTTCCTGTGGTGAACATTGGAATCAGGCAACAGGGGCGCACGCGCGGCGCTCATGTCATAGACGTCGATACCTCGAAGGACGCAATACTCCGAGGAATCAACACAGCGGTTAGCAGTGCCTTTCGCCAGACGCTTGCTGGTACTCAAAATCCGTATGGAAATGGTCAATCAGCCGAACGCATTGTATCGCTGTTAAAGTCTGTCGAAAGAGGGCAGACTTTAATTGTAAAAAAGTTTGTCGATTACCCGAGTGAATGTGGCTCTAAGTCGCTATGAGTGAAGTCAAGGACATAGTAATTGTCGGTGCTGGAGGACTTGGGCGCGAAGTTCTTGCCGTGATAGAGGCATGCAATTCTGCGCAGAAGAGATGGAACGTGGTTGGTTTTCTCGACACAGGCCCCGATCTCGTCGGTTTAGAGGTGAGTGGAGTGCCGGTACTCGGAAGCGATGATTGTCTGAACGATTCTGTGTCGTTGGTGTGCGCTATTGGGAACCCCAGGACCCGGTTTCGGATTGCAGAAGAACTTTCGGTGAAAGGCCGAAAGTTTGTATCCATCGTACATCCTGACGTCCGCATTCCTCGCTCCGTCCGTGTGGGGGCTGGAACTGTCGTAATGGCGGGCACTCAATTCACTGCAGACGCGAACGTTGGATCTCACGTGGTCATTTATATCAACTGCGGGATCACTCATGATGTGCACATTGGCGACTTCTGCATGATTGCAGGCGGATGCAATTTGTCCGGTGGAGCAGTCCTCGAAAAAGGTGTGCAACTTGGAACAGCGGCAAGCGTTCTACCCCGGCGACGAATAGGGGCATGGACAACGATAGGTGCAGGCAGTGTCGTTACCAAGGACATTCCTCCTGAGAGCACGGCCTGCGGAGTCCCTTGCCGGGTAATAGAAAAATGACAACAACGAGCTGGCTTTTATATTCACACGATCCAGGACTTGCAACCTGCGGTGTCATGTGCAGTGGGTCGCAAGCATCGCATCACCGACAGTCGTATCTCATGCAAGTAACCTACCGCGCTGTTAGGATCTGAATGAATCAAGGAAGAACGGCCAGAGCCTCGATAGAACATGCGAAAGAGCATGAACGAGTTATCAGAGAAGGCCTGGCAAGACTCTATCCCAGCCTTACGAATCCACATTGGTTGGTGCTCAAAGGGAGGCGAGAAATCTTCCAACGATGGATTGCGGATATCCCCGGAGAACAATTGTACGTGCTTGACATTGGCGGCCGAATCCAACCTTATCGCCCGTTGCTGAAGGATCGCGTCAAAGCATATGTTGGGGTTGATCTATCGGTTAGCTCAAGTTTGGACGTCTTAGCCCGCGGAGAAGAGTTGCCCTTTCGACCGGGCCAGTTCGATCTGGCCTTTTGCACACAGGTGTTGCAGTATGTGCCAGAACCGGCAATGGTCATAAGTGAGATATTCAGAGTTCTTAAGCCCGGAGGTCATTTCCTGTTGAGCGTTCCTAGCGCCTACCCGATCGACACAGGAGAAGAATGTTGGCGGTTCCTGCCGGGAGCTTTGCGCCATCTGCTGGCGCCTTTTTCGAGGGTGCAAATCGAACCCGAGGTAGGCAGCATTTGCGGTTTCTTTCGCACCACCAATGCGTGCCTTAACATATTCGCAAAGTACGGATGGTTGCGGTCGATACTGCGGTATACCGCCTTCCCAGTGCTTAATTTGGGTGGAGCGCTCCTGCAACGAATGTCAGGGAGCTCGAATGCCCAATTTGCGGTGAATTATAGTGTGCTGGCAAGGAAATGACTTCGTGGGGCACCTGGCTGAGGACACATCGAATATTTCAGAGATATCTTGATCCCAGCATCTTGCCAAATGGATCGGACAGTTTGTATGCTGCATCGTCAGGGACGGCGAAGCGAACC
>JASHQK010000463.1 GCA_030039195.1 Candidatus Sulfotelmatobacter sp. | reverse complement strand
GACATCGCCATGCACATCGCGGCCAGCGATCCGCGCTACGTGAAGCCGGAAGACGTGACCCCGCAGGACCTGGAGCGCGAGAAGGAGATCTATACTGCGCAGGCCGCTGCCACCGGCAAGCCGGCCAAGATCATTCCGCAGATCGTCGATGGCAAGATGGCCAAGTTCTACGAGGAGGTGTGCCTGCTCGAGCAGCCGTTTATCAAAGACCAGGCCGTTAGCATAAAGGAACTGATCGCGCAGAAAGTCGGCAAGCTGGGCGAAAACATCACCGTGCGCCGTTTTGCGCGCTTCAAGGTGGGAGCGCCGGAGTGGACCGTCGCGCAGACCAGGGCGGTCGAAGCCGCAGCCGAGTAAGCTCGGCAGAGGGAACGGAACGGAGGCCCGGAGCAAGCGCTTCGGGCCTTTTTGCCTGTTACGGCGTTTTAGGAGGCTGCGGAAAAACTCATGCGGATTGGTTTCTCGCGGGCTCAAGCCCGCGAGGGGGATCAAAAAGAAGGGACTTGTTCGGCACGGTCGAAAACGCATGGGTAAGTGCTTTGCTTAAGCGGGCTGGACCTGATAGCCGAGCTGCTTGAGTTCGCGGATCATGCGCTGGATTCGGATTTTGAGGCGTGCCGGATCGGGCAGGTTGCCGTACTCGATGTAGCGCACGCCTTGATGCAGGATCTTCCACACCAGACGACATAAACGGTTGGCCACGGCCCAGATGGCCTTGGGATGTCCGAGGCGCACCACCAGGCGCCGGTAGAGCTTCTCAAAAAAACTTCCTTTGCTGCGCACCGCGGCGTTGGCGGCCTGATTGAGCAAGCGTCGCATCATACGGTTGCCCTTGGGGGAGCGATTGCTTTTCGACACCCCGCCGGTCTCCTCCTTGCCCGGCGAGGTGCCCACCCAGGCAGCTAGTTCGGCCGGGGAAGGAAAGGTGGCGGCGCAAGGGCCCACCTCGGCAATGATCTGCTGGGCCGAGTCGGGTCCCAGGCCGGGCACCTCGGCAAGGCGATGGACGGCGTCCTGGTGTTGCCGCAGGGCTTCGGCGAGGCTGCGGTCCAGGGTGGCGATCTGGCTATCGATCAGTTCCAGCCGATCCAAAAACAGGCGCAGGATCTGGCGGTGCACCGCGCAGAGGTTGGCTGCCTGGGCCAGCGCATCGGCCAACGGCTCTGGACCGGCGCGCAGTTGCGCATCGGCCAGGGCGGCCAGCCGCTGCGGGTCTTGCTCGCCGCCGGCCAAAGCCTGGAGGATGCGGCGACTGCTGACGCCCAGCAAATCGCTGACGCAACCGGACAGCTTGATGTGGGCCTCTTCCAACAGAGATTCCAACTGATTCTGTAACTGCACCCGCTCGCGGCGCAGTTGGTGCTTGGTGCGGCTCAGGGTGCGCCACAGGCGCTGTTCGGGGCTGGGCACAAAGCTGAGGATGAGTTCTTCGGCCAGGTAGCGGCGCGCCAGCCGCTCAGCGTCGAGGAAATCTCCCTTGCGGCCCCGCGGAGCGCGATTGGACTGCGCCTGGGCGAGAAACAGCGCCAACTGAGTCTCCAACTGCTGCCAGACGGGCTTCCAGTACTGGGCGGTCGATTCCATCACCGCCTGCCGGACCTCAACTTCGTTCAGCCAGGCGGCCAGGCGGCGCAACTCGCTGTCCGTGGTGCCGAACTTGGCCCGCTGCAAACAGCGGCAGGAACCAACACTTCCTTCGACGATTACCACAGCCAGCATGGTCTTATGCACATCGATTCCGGCAACGCGATCACCATCCTGCATCGGCTTAACCTCCTTCATCCGGTCTCCGCCGGCAGAGCGCGCATGGCTTACAAAGCACGGTCTCGAGCTACGGGCATGGGACACATACCTGCGCTTCACTGATGGGTTCACAAGCGCGCTCCAAGTCAGACACGGCTACGGCCTCAACGCATCCAGTGCCGAAACAACCTTGGCCGGGGAGCTGTCCTGTCATAGCACACGCGAAGGCGTTTTCATCCGCTTGGGTGGGCCCAAGGCCCATGAAGACACGGCTGAAGAGGTTGCGGAAAAACTCCTAGGATCGGTTTCTCGCGGGCTGAAGCCCGCGAGAAAAATCAAAAACAAAGGATTTATTCGGCACGGCTAAAGCCGTGCCCTTTCAAAACTGCTCGCAGAGCGAGTTTTTTCGCAACCTGTGAAGTCGTGCCCGGCAACAAAGCCCAACACAGGAAAGTTTTTTCCGCAACCCGTTCAACCGGTGCGTTGTTCGCCACAAGAGAACGTTCCGGGGATTTTAGGCCAGTTTAAGAAATGGAGTGTCCGCCTGGACGTTGCTCAAGGTCGCCGCTGCCTGTCGATCGCGTCGACTCGGCGGTCTTTCTCCGGCCACATAATTTCTTAAGCCGCCATAGCCTCCAAAAGGAACCGGCTCATTCCCTGAGAGCTTTATGGTTCGGAACAAGCCATCGCGCGTCCCAACTTCGGCGCAACGTTAAGAATTGTCCAATCATGAGCTTCTGCTCGTTTTGGGAAAGCACCCCGCATCCCTACTCGTCGTAGTTCAGCAGGCTGAAGACATCGTATTCCTTGAATCGCTCCCGGCCTTTGAGGAAGTCGAGTTCCACGGCGAAGGCCAGGCCGGCGATTTCGCCGCCCAACTGCTTGACCAGCTTCACCGTCGCTTCCATGGTGCCGCCGGTGGCCAGCAAATCGTCCACCAGCACCACGCGCTGGCCGGGCGCGATGGCGTCGAGGTGAATCTCCAGCGTGTCGGAACCGTATTCGAGATCGTAGGTCACGCGCGCCACCGGGGCGGGCAGCTTGCGCGGCTTGCGCACCGGCACGAATCCGGCGTTGAGGCGGTAGGCCAGCGCCGGGCCGAAGATGAACCCCCGCGCCTCGATGCCCAACACCAGGTCGATTTTGCGCGCGATGTAGTGCGCCGCCAGCGCGTCGATCAGTTGCGCAAATCCCGTCTTGTCCTTGAGCAGGGTAGTAATGTCGTAGAACAGAATCCCCGGACGAGGAAAATCGGGAACGGTGCGCACCAGGGATTTCAGTTCCTCAACGTTGACTGGCTTTCTGGCTTCGGGCATGGGGTCTCAGTGGTCAGTGAATAGTGGACAGTGATCAGCGGATAGGGTCAAGGTCAGGCTTCAAATCACCCCACACTGAAGATCAGTTTACAGGCCGCAGTTCGCCGGCGGATCACAACTGATCACTGTCCACTGTTCACTGCCCGCTGTTTGTCACCAA
>JASHQK010000462.1 GCA_030039195.1 Candidatus Sulfotelmatobacter sp. | reverse complement strand
AGGCAGCAGTTTGACCGTCACGCTGTGGCGAGCGAATTTGGCTCTCAATGGAGGTGTAGCGTGAGCGGCACTGTCCTGGAGCAGAGCCACGTACGGACGCACAGCGATTACGCCCAGCAACAGCGCAATCACCAGCAACAGACACCTTACAGACCGATCAGACCGCATATCACTCTCCTCCGGGGTTGTCTGCGGTCGACGCGCGTCTATCGCGAATCGGCGCGCAGGCGCTCAATGTCGCGATTGGTGAAGATCCGCGTGGCGCGAGGCTTGGTCTTCGCAGACGCTGCGGCTTCGCCCAACGAGATTCCGTATCCTCGCTCGCGCAGCGATTGCGCATCGGCTATTTCGGTGACGCCGACCTGAACGATTCTGGGCGGCAGGACGCGCGTGCGCTGAACCGCTTCTCTCGCCGCTTGAGCCAACGTTTCCGGAGTAGCCTCTTCCGTCGGGGCTGCGCTGGGCGTTGCCGCCTGCTGGGAGAAGGACATTGTCGGAGTAACAATGATTCGGGCTGTTACCTCCTCAGGTGTGTGCTCGCCCCACTAGACATTGGCAAAGAATTGCTGGCTTGACAATCCGACCGGCCCCCTCGGCGTTTCGGGCACGGCGGCTTCTTCGCTTAAGGAGCTCGGTAAGGGGGGAAGCGGCTCAGAAAGAGACAAGGTCGGTGTGGCGATCGGCCGGAGAAACATCGTCGAATCAGTCGTGATGAGATATTGCGGACCGACGGGGAAATTTGTGTCCTGAGCGCAAGAAAGTGCGGTCAAAACAAGCAGGCAAAGCAGATAACCTGTACGCATATTGATCTCCTCGTGCCGTAGAACAGATCTGGAAAGAGCCGCCGCACTCCTGGGTTGAGTTCGAGGAGGAGTCGATCGCAGCAGCAGTGTGGCTTTGGGCGACGTGGCTCCTTCTGACTGCACAGCTGCGTCGGTGGCCGGTAAGAGGGAGTTTGCGTTTTACCGGCCAGCCCGAATCGGATGCGGCTGGCCGCTCACGGCTGGGCCGGGGCGGTTGCTGCTCGAAAAGCGGTTGCATTGTAGTTTCCTTCCCACCGTTCTTCAGTGACCCGGATCACGGCGTCATTCAAGGAATCTGATAGAAGGTCGGGTGCAGAAAGACCTCTTCCGAATTACGAGGGGAGAACTCTTTCGGGGAGACACCATGACCTCGAGAGATGCCATTGCCATGGTTGCGATCGCCTGCGTTGCGGCCTTGATCGCTGGCGGCGTGACGCACGCACAGAGCGCTCCGCAAAAGCTTCTGGTCGGCAGTGATCCAAAGCACAAGCGGGTGTGATTATGTGCCGGGTCGCAGTTGCCTAGATGAAAAGCTCATCCCGCCATCTGGCGAGGCGTTCTCAATACAGGCGAGGTAAGAGCAGAATGGTGCTAGAATTCGCCTAAGAAATTCTTCTCGGATCGGCAACGACGATGGCCGAGCGAATCTATTTCGGCGGGTCGACGAAGGTGGTTATGAATCCAGCAACGAACATGCCAACGCAGATCTCAACGCACATCTTGAGCGGCTGGAAAGACATTGCGAGCTACCTGGGCAAAGGCGTTCGTACGGTGCAACGCTACGAGGAAGACATGCGCCTCCCAGTGCGAAGGCCGGCGGGTAAAGCCCGTGCCTCGGTGGTTGCGACCAAAACGGAGCTTGACGCGTGGATTGCCGCCAGTCCGGTTCGCAAAGAATCTCAACTGGCAACGGCAAGCGACCCGCGGTGCGCACGATCGATGGCCGCCGTCAAACAAGGCATCGAGGAAATGCATACCCTAGGGGAGCAGATGCAGGGATTGCGCGCCGAAATCAGTCGTTCCTTGTTTCTCTTGCAGGCAAATATACTCGCGCTGCAAGGCGAGGTCAGGGGGAAGCAGTCCACGATGCGGAATCCCTTCGCGGAATCGATCTCCGTCAGCCCCGCGGCGCTCAATTTGATCGGCGAGTTCGCGCTGCCCAAGGCGAGTTGAGCACTGATAGCCGGTCTGTTTTATCCCGGCAAGGACCGACGCTTTCTCTCGCAAGCGCGCGACCAAGTTTGCATCCCGGTAATCGGAAAGGCGGTGTGATGCCTTCCAAAAGACTTCGCTCCGACAGTTCTGTCCCTTCGAAACAGCATGGTCACGCGGCCCCGAAGCCCACCGTGGACGAACTCCTCGCCTGGCAATCTCGAGCAAACAAGGTCAGTGCGGATTTTCTGAAGCTTGATCTGCAGACGGCTCTCACTTTTACCCAGCTGGCTCTGCAAGCGGAAGACGCCGTGAAAAGAGAACGAAATCAGCGGGCGGCTCGCAAAGCCTACGACACAATCCTGCGGCTGGTTGGCCGCGTGACTCTTAGCGACGACGAGGCGAGATCGATGGGCAAGAGTCTCGAACGGCTGAGATCCGATTTAATCAAACTGGGCGAAATTCTCTAGACTGCCTTATTCGATTCGGGCGTAGGCTTCCGCACCTCCTAACCTAACGGCTGATCTCTTTTGCTCCGCCCGGACCGACCAGTTCGCTGATATCCAGGAGCGTCAGCACCACACCGTCAATCTTGTTTTCCAGCGTGCGATAAGGCGTGATGCGCAACCGGTACATCTTTCCATCGCGAGCTTTTACTTGCTCGCTGCGCATCGCGACGTCGCGCATGACGTCGAGCATCCAGCGCTCCAGTTGCGGAAGATCGAGGTTCAGATGGAGGTGCGTCAACGCCTTGCCCACATCATGACTGGAGAAACCGAAAACACGTTCGGCCTCCGGCGTAAATCGGCGAATGTGAAGATCTTCGCCGAGCATGACCATGGGGATGGTCGCGCTGTGCAACAGGTTGATGAGATCGTTGCTGAGCTGCGCCAGTTGCTGGTTGCGATGCTGGATTTCTTCATTGACGGTGTTGAGTTCTTCGTTGGCCGATTCCAGCTCTTCCTTGGAGGTCTGCAACTCTTCATTCGTGCTCTGTAGTTCCTCGTTGCCGGATTGGATCTCTTCATTGGCCGATTGCAGCTCCTCGTTGGTTGCTTCCTGTGCCTCGATGATCGACTGCAGATATTCCTTGGTGCTGGCCAGTTCCTGCTTGAGCTGGGCGACTTGCACGTCTTTCGAGTCGGCAATTTGTTCGGGCGTCTGCGGCTTAGGAGGCGGCTCTACAACCGGCTGCGAACCGTCTTTTTCTTCAAAAAGAACCAGAAAATGGCGCTGATCCCGGGCGGGCGTGCGGAAGGGAATAACTTCCAGGCGGAGTGCGGCCCGATGATCGCCATCCTCCAGAACCACGTCCTCTTTGGAAACTGGAATGGAGTTCTTGCGCGCCTTCTCGATCAGCCCGCGCAGTTCGTAGAGCAGGCCGGGACGGGCCATCTTGAGCAAGTTCAGGCTGGCGCGGCCCGTGGGAAGCTCGAGATAACGAACGGTCCGGCCGCGGCTCTGCACGATTTCCAGATTGTCGTTCACGACGACGGCAGAAGGAACGTATTTCGTCAACAGCAGGCGATCGGCTTCACGCTGCACATCGGACGGCGTCCTGGCCGCCTCCTCTTCTTTTGCAGCGCGATCTGGCTTCAGCTGCGCCAATTCAGTCGGAGTGTGCTGGCTGAGGGTCAATCCAAAAGTCACTGGCGAGGGCACCGACTTCTTCTCGTAGATCTTGCTCCGACGGTCGACGAGATCGAAAATTTCGGCGCCGGAACCGAGCAGTCCTTCGGTATTGCCCACCAGCAGAAACCCGCGCTCCTTCAGAGCGTAGTGAAAGATGGGAATCACTTTTTTCTGCAGGACCGGACTGAGATAAATCAGAACGTTGCGGCAACTGATCAAATCCATGCGCGAAAAGGGCGGATCGCTGAAGACGTTTTGGCGCGCAAAGACGCACATATCGCGAATCGATTTCGAGATCTGGTATCCGTCGGGAACCTTATGGAAGAAGCGTCGCAGGCGGACTTCCGAGACCTCGTTGGAAATGCTTTCTTTATAGATTCCCGCCCGTGCACGCTGAATCGCCTGATCGCTGAGGTCCGTGCCAAAAATCTGAATCGGCACCTCGAGACGAAGTTCCGAAAGCATTTCGACCAGCGAGATGGCGTGCGAATATGTTTCCTCTCCGGTGGAGCAGCCGGGGACCCAAACCCGCACCGGATCGGACGGTGAGCGGTCAGCCAGGATTTTTGGGTACACGACTTCCCGCAAACTTTCAAACACTTCGGGATTGCGAAAAAAGCTGGTCACATTGATCAGCACGTCGCGATACAGCGCCTCGATCTCTTGCGGATTGCGATGCAGCAGTTTGACGTAGTCGGCGAGTTCTGAGACCTGGGTGATATTCATGCGGCGCAGAATGCGCCGCCGGATAGTCGCCGCCTTGTAATCGACAAAGTCGACTTTGCTGAAGGTTTTCAGCAAACGAAAGATTTCCTTCAAGAGCCGATCTTTTCCGTCAAAGGCGACGCTGCTCGGTTCGCTTGGAGCGGGCCGCTTTTGAATGCGTAGCAATTCCTGCGCAATCTGATCCGGCGGCAGAACGTAGTCGACCACTCCCGCGGCGACCGCGCTGTTGGGCATGCCGTCATACTTTGCGGTTTGCAGGTCCTGCGCGAATGTGATGCCGCCGCCATCCTTGATTGCGGAAAGTCCCGCAGTTCCGTCGTTGGCGGTGCCGGAAAGAATCACGCCCACAGCGTTCGACGTTTGATCCGCAGCCAGGGAACGGAAAAAGGTATCAATGGGCATGTGTTGACCGCGGCCGGCTTCGCGCTTGACGAGATGCAGCACGCCATCCGCAATGGTCATGTCGGAATTTGGGGGCAAGACGTAAACCGCATTGCAGGCGACGCGCATGCCCTCTTTGGCCTGATGCACGGGCAGAGCGGTGGTGCGGGAAAGTAATTCCACCATCGCGCTCTCATGCGTCGGGTCGAGATGAGGAATGAAAATGAGTGCGAGGCCCGACTCAGGGGGCAAGGCTCGCAGCAGATTACTGAAAGCCTCGAATCCGCCCGCGGACGCACCGATAGCCACGATCGGGAAAGTTGCGGAAGGAGTTGTTCCGTTTCCGGATCTTCGCTGGGCTGCGCTTTGTTTCTTCTGTGGAGACCTTTTCTTCTTGGTGGATGGCATAAATGCCTCGGAAAATGCAGCACGGTAGGAACGTTGCTGCGTAACGATCAATTTTAGCCCCGGAATCATGCAAAGCAAATTCGCGCAAGGAGATTCCACAGACAAGGATGCGGGGGCGGCTTAAGACCCCCGGTGATTTTCATGGCGCGTCTTGGCATACGAGGGGGGTTGAAAAGCGCGTGCCAGTTTTTGGAAAATATGGCCCTCACAATTCCCAGGCCGTTGGCTGGCCACTCACCTCGCGAGAGAAGAGTTGACGGCCGAGGGCGAGAGGGGTGGGAGCAAAATGAGCAGGAGGGTTCGAGAAATGCCAGCGATGTACTCATGGCAGCGGCACTATGAGGAGGCGCTTGTTGAAACCGATCCCCGGCGGCTGGCGAGATTGATCCGAGCGGCGGAGGTCGAAATCGATGCGCGCGTGGAAGAACTGCGCTTGAAACGAGATGGCACGCGCGGCGAAAGGGAAGCAATCGCCGAAGCCCTTGCTGGCCTCAACATCCTGCGTAAGGAAATTGCCGCGGCATGAACCGGGCACGCATCCCCCGAGTCGCGCCGCTGAACCGGCAACGCCGCTCCTGCATCTTGTGACGATCGATTTTCCCTTCGAAAAGATAAGCCCGCACTGCGTCCCAGGCAATCAACCCAGCTGAAACGTTGTAGATTTTCGCCGGCACGATAACATACTTCCCGAGTGAGGAGTGCACATGCAAAGACAAAACATTGCCAGCGGAACCGCGTGGGAACCGGTCGTGGGTTATTCGCGGGCGGTCCGGATCGGCCAATCCGTGCATGTTTCCGGCACGACCGCGACCGGGCCCGATGGCAAGATCGTGGGCATCGGCGATGTCTACCTACAGACCGTTCAGACCCTCAAGAACATTGAAAGTGCGCTGTCAAAGGCGGGAGCGAGTCTGAAGGATGTCGTACGCACGCGGATGTATGTCATCAATATCGCCGACTGGGAGGAGGTCGGTAAGGCGCATGGAGAGTTCTTCGGAGACATCCGTCCGGCGACATCGATGGTTGAGGTCAGCGCTCTCATCTCGCCGGAAATCCTGGTCGAAATCGAGGCCGATGCGGTGGTGGGAAGTTAACCGATGCCCCTTCTGGGACGCAACGAAAGATTTTTCGACCTACTCTGAATTCCCCCTTGACAAGCGCACCGGCTCGCGCATAATGCGTCAATCCACTTCGCGAGTTTTACCCTCCCGGACCTTGTTTGGGGAGGGAGGAGGTGCTTATGAGCGTGCTGGAATTATGTGACCGGGAAATTGCCTCAGTGGGATTAGAAGCCACGGTTGCCGACGCGATTCATAAGATGCTCGATCACCACGTGGGCGCCGTCGCCATCGTCGACAGCGATTTCCGCGTGGCGGGGATTTTTACCGAACGCGACGTTCTGCGAAAGCTTGCGCTCACCCGCCTCGATCCGCAAACCACGTCGGTGCGCAACCTGATGACCACCCCGGTCGAAATGGCGACCCTCAGCACTGGGGCTGGCGAGGCTCTGACGACCATGCTGGAACGTCACTTCCGCCATCTGCCCGTTGCCGACGATAGAGGCAAACTCCTGGGAATTTTGTCGATCCGCAATCTGCTGGAGTGGCGCGTCGACGACTTGAGCCGCGAACTGGAATCGCTCGAGCAATATGTTTCGAATGATGGGCCGGGAGGCTAGCCAGTGTGGCGCGGGTGCCCGCGATGCGTGCGACTATGCCGGCTGGGCTTCCATCTCTGCGATGGCGGCATCGAGGTGCGCGAGTGTTTCCTCGACCGTGAGGGAATACATGTCCCGGCCAACCCCCTCGCCGGATTCCAGCGCGGTTTTCAGATAATGGCCGGCAATTTCAATGGCCAGCGAATCCGTAATCAGCTTTCCCGTGCGCTTCTTGTATTCCACCCATGCCGGATGGGGCAGTGAAACCCAGACTCTGCGTCCACCCACGAGAAATTTGTAATCGACAGCATCGGCGTGGCGCGTGGCAATGGCCACAATCTGCGCCTGATACACGCAGTGAACCGGTTTCTTCGACCACTTATCGGTTGCGGTAAAATTCTCGAACATAATTGAAACTATAGCGGACTGCTTGCAGCCAGAGCAAACGGTAGCGTGCTGAATTCAGTAAGCCACGAAGGTACACGAAGCATGGAAGACGCTCGTCCTTCGTGCGCCTTCGTGCCTTTTGTGGTCAATCAGGACATTATCGAGGAAACACTGCGCAGGCTTTCAAAGTAGCTCCACAAAGATCACTCGTTACGGAGCGTCCTTTATGATGGATTTGTGCCACCCCGCGTTCCGGCCAAAACCAAGCTCACAATCGTCCGCGCGAGCCATTTCGAGCGCCTGCCCTGGCTGGTCCATGGATTTTCAACCCGCCTCGGCGGATTCTCCCGCGTTTACCGCAAGGGCGATCTGAATCTTGGGTTCACCAAAGAGGATTCTCGCGCCACGGTCGAGCGCAACCGGGCGGCCTTTCTGCGCGACGTCGGAGCGTCCACCGCTTGCGGTAATTCGCGACGGCAGGGAGCCTCGCGACACAAGAGCGACAACCTGTGGCCGCTGGTGACGCTGCGCCAGATTCACTCCGACATCATTCATTGCGTCGATGCCCCGCCAACCGAGCCCCTTCCCGGCGACGGCCTGCTCACCGCAACTCCCGGCCTGCTGCTCGCGGTCCAGACGGCCGATTGTCTTCCGGTCATCGTGGTTGACTGGAAGCATCGCGCGATCGGCGTTTTTCATGCCGGCTGGCGTGGCACCGTTCAACGCATCGTGGAAAAAGGCGTGGGCGAGATGTTTCGCCATTTCGGCAGCCGTCCGCGCGATCTGCTGGCAGCGATTGGTCCGGGAATTCAGGGCTGCTGTTATGAAGTTGGCGAAGAAGTGCGGGCGAAATTCGAATCGCAGTTCGACTATGCCGGCGAGTTGTTTCGCGAGGTGAAAGAGTCTGACGCGGTGCGGGAAAAATATCCCCTGCTGTTCCTGACCGCCCGCGCTCCCGGGCACGGGGAGCTTCCGCCCAAACTTTTTCTTGACCTCGTGGAGGCCAACTGTCGTCAGCTCCTCGCGGCGGGTGTGCCGCGGAAAAATATCGAAGCGTCGCAACTCTGCACGAACTGTAACAACAACCTGCTGTTTTCCTATCGCGCGGAAAAAGGCAAGACCGGTCGGCAGATGGCCGTGGCGGGCATTCGCGAGTGATGTGCAGGATATGCGAGCCTGTTCCAAACCGCTCGGAATGCGGTAGCCTAATCTCCCATGTCCATTTCTCTCTCGTTGTCCGGCAAAGTGGCGCTGATTTCGGGCGGATCGCGTGGCATCGGCGCCGCGACCGTCCGCATGTTCACCAGGGCGGGAGCGAAGGTCGTCTTCAACTTTCGCAGCGCCTCGTCTCAGGCCGAAGCTTTGGCAAAAGAATGCGGAAGCGATGTCTGCCATGCGGTACGCTGCAATCTCGACAATCCCGACAGCGGGCGGGAGCTCGTGTCCGAGACGGTGAAGCGTTTCGGCCGCCTCGACATTCTCATCGCCAATCACGGCGTGTGGCCGCCAGACGACGTTCCAATCGAGAAGATGACGAATGAGCAGTGGCGATCGACCATGTCGATCAATCTGGATGGCGTGTTCGGGTTGGTGAAGCATGCGGTCGCGCAAATGAAGGCGCAGCCACGCGGGCAGAGTCCAGCGGGACACATCGTGCTGATCAGTTCGACCAGCGGCCAACGAGGCGAGGCATTTCATGCCGATTATTCCGCAACCAAAGGCGCTCTGATCAGCTTCACCAAGAGCCTCGCGGCCGAACTGGCAACGGCCGGCATTTA
>JASHQK010000461.1 GCA_030039195.1 Candidatus Sulfotelmatobacter sp. | reverse complement strand
CTGGCGGCTGTGTTCTCGACCGTGCTACGCGAGACCGGCCACATTTGGGGAACCGTCCTCCTCGCGTCGCTTTCGCTGCTGCTGGCCACGTTCGTGGGGCTGGTTACGGTACCGTACCTGGCGCGCCGCGTCGCGCTCGAGCGCATTCGTGAAAGCTTCGATTATGACGTGACCCGCGCGGGCATTGTTTATGTGCTCCTTACGCTGGTCATTGCGATCGCTGCGCTGAACACCGGAAACAACCTCCTTTACATCGTCGTGGCGGCCATGCTTGCCGCCATTCTGGTTTCCGGCGTCGCTTCCGCCTGGGTATTGCGTTGGCTCGAGCTCGATGTCCGCCTGCCCGAGCACGTCTTCGCCGGACGTCCGGTGCTGGGCCGCATTGTGCTGCGCAATCAGCGGCGCTACCTGCCGTCGTTTTCAATCCGCGTCCTCGCCACTCGCAAAGCCAGACGCCTTCCGGAAAAGCAGTGGCGATGGGAACCGACCACATTCGCCTTTCCCCTGAATCGGCCGCCCGAAAAGCAATGGCTGCGCTTGCCCGACCGCCGTCTGCGTCGCGTGAAGTTGGTTCCGCCTCCGCCAGGGATTTTCGAGAACAAGATTTATTTCCCATTTCTTCCTCCGGGAGCGGAGCTCTCGGCCGATCTGGAGCTCCATTTCGACCGCCGTGGCCGCTATCGCGAAGACAGCTTCGGCCTGGCTACGCGTTTTCCATTCGCGTTTCTCACGAAAACCCGCCACGTCGCGCTTGAAAAAGAGGTTCTGGTCTTTCCGCGCATCGAGGAGACGGATGAACTGTATGAGATCCTGCCGCTGATTCGTGGTGAGTGGGAAACATTTGTTCGCGGCCGCGGCCTCGATCTTTACCGCATTCGCGAATACATGCCGGAAGATTCCGCCCGTCATGTCGACTGGAAAGCGACCGCCAAGTCAGGATCGCTCAAGGTGCGCGAGTTTGCCCGCGAAGACGATCGCAAGCTTTCGATTATTTTCGAGAATCCCACCGCCGGAGCGATTTCCGAAGATGCTTACGAAAAAGCGGTCACTCTGGCGACTTCGCTCGCCTGGCACTTCTCGTCGCAGAATGCAGAAGTTTCCTTCCTGATTCCCGGTCGCCCGCGCACTCGCGATGTCTATGAATTTTTGGGATGGCTGGCGGTCATCGAACCGCAAAAGATCGAGAATCGTATGGTCGAGCCAACGACCATTGAAACAAGCAATGCCGGAAAGCCGCAAAGCGGGCCGGATTCTGCGCTCCATGCTTTGGATCTCGCCCATTCCGATGAATACAACATCATCCTCACGGCGCGGCGCCGTGGCAGCCTGCCCAACGACCTTTGGAACTCCTCCTATTTCGTGTTCCTCGGCGAAGCCGCGCTTGCCCGCGAGCATCGACCGTAGCCATTCGTGAGTAGCACGAAGGTAACGTTGCCGGGTTGGTATCTAAAGCGTAACGTTACTTTTGATTACTGCAGTGCATTGAACATTAGAGTACGACCAGTTAAGTTTACTTAACCGAGCCGAAGCAGTGTCGTGGATCGCTTGCCACTTCGTCTAAGGGCAGGTGCATCCTATGCAGCCTCACGATGAGCGAGCGAATCACAATGCTGTATTACGCCCTCTGGTTCGCGCATCCCGTGCTCCAGTTGAGCATTGCTGCGCTCATGCTTTATCGCAAGCAGCATCGTAAGTTCAAATTCTTCTTCGGCTACATCGTTACTCAGCTCGTCACCTTCGGCGCCGTATTTCCAAACTTTTGGCTTCATCACCCGAACGACTCGGCGTCGGTCTACTTTTTCTATTTTTATTGGTGCTGCGAAGCGGTGAGCGCGGCCTTCGGCTTTGGCGTGATTTATGAAGTCTTCCTCGATGTCTTCCGTTCTTTCCACACGCTGCGCGACTTAGGTACGGTGCTGTTCAAATGGGCTGGGCTGGTCATGCTTCTGGTGGCTGGGGTGGTTTCGATCTCGACCCCCGCGAATGCGATCCCGCCCTGGATGCAGGCCATTATTACGACACAACGTTGCGTTCGCATCATTCAGGTCGGGATGGTGTTGTTCTTGCTTTTCTTTGCCCGTTATCTGGGTGTAAGCCGCCGTCAACAGAGTTTCGGGATCGCGCTGGGCTTCGGCTCCTTCGCTGTTATCGAACTCACGCTGCTGGCCTCGTGGGTGGGAAATCACCTGGTCAATCCTTGGGTGAGCATCGTGAACATGACGGCGTATAACCTCAGCCTGGGTTTGTGGTTTGGTTATCTGGCGCTGAAAAGTCCAGAGCGCGATGCCGCCTCAACCTTGCTGCAGACGCAGCGCTGGGAGCACAGCCTCTCCGATATTCAGCATCCCGTGCCCGCCAATTCGCTGATTCCGATGTTTGAAGGAATGGTGGATCGCGCGCTCTCCCGCACACAGCCGGAATCTCACGCGGAACACGCCGATTCGTCGGTGAATGCCCGCACCGCTGCGGCCTCGGCCGGCGGCTTTGCGCTTCCAGCCGTACGTGTCACCAGAAGCTGACGGGAACCTCGAGTTCACGCATATTTCAGCCATCCGCCACAAGCTGCGTTCGCCTTCTTGTGTTCGGAAAATGTAAGCTCCGCGTGCCAGCGGTGCTCACCTAAGCGTTAGATAAAGTAAACCTTTAACTCGTCAGCACCATATCGCAGATAGAGATTTAGTTAGATCGTGCAAAAGCTTGTGGAATTCGCGTCCGTGGTAGGTGAGATTTCAGTGGTGAGTGAAAATGCTTGCATACAGGCTTGACACCTGTCTTATAATGCAAGTCCGCGCTGAACTGCCCAACTTTGTGGGCAATCCGGCGCGGAATTTAGGAGACCAAACCCATGAAACGTGCAATCAGGACCCTAATCCTGACTGTAGGCATCGTGGGCACGTTCGTTGCAGCCGCCGTCCAACAGGTTCCCGCCGCGGACGGAGGCCCGATTCTCACGTGCCCACAACGTACTCCACAGTGTGGCTTCCCGCCATCACAATAACCATGCGTAGTCAACCAGAGACGCGTGCCGACCGCAAGGTCACCAAAGTAACCTCTGGCTGTTCATTCGCAAATACTGACTTCTCTGGGCTGACGGAACTCTACAAGCCGTCAGCCCTCATTTCTTGGTGGGTGAACTTATTGCGTCTGCAGGGCCGCGGCGAGCGCCTCGCGCAACTCTGACGCGTCCATGACTGGCGGCTGACAACTATTTCCCGAACAGAGAACCGCGAAGGGCTTTCCCGATCCGAGTCGCAATTCCATTAACTGGGGGAGATGCGGAATGGTTGCGGCCAGCGCTGGAGGCAGCTTTGGCTCGACGGCCTCATTCGCCGTGAGTTGCAACACACTCTTCCGGAATGCAAATGGGCTGACTCCCGAGTCGCAAAGTTCCTTCGCGGCTGAGTCCTGCAGATCCCTTCCCACGACGACCACCTGCACGGGACTTTCCAGCCAATGCAACACTGCAATTCCGTAAGTCGCGGCGAATATTCCGAATTGTTCGGCGATGCCGGCAAATGTTTCCAGCGTGAGCTCGGCCTTTTCGCGATATCCGCCGTCCCCGGTGTAGTGATCGAGGCGCAGCAGCGCAATCGCCGCCATCGGGTTTCCCGCCGGCGTGGGGGCATCCTGCAAGGGTTTGCGCGGCGTCGCCAGTACGCCGAAGTTCTTCCCGTCCGCCACCGGTTCGCTATCGAAGAATCCGCCAGAAGTCGAGTCATAGAAGCGCTTGATCATGGCATCAGTGATCGCGTGCGCAAACTTGAAGTAACTAAGATTCGCGGTCGCTTCGTAAGCATCCAGACATGCAATGGCCGTCGACGCGTAATCGTCGAGTACTCCAGGAACTTCCCGGTGCTCGGCCTGCGGGTCGGAATAAGCAACAACATGCAGCAGGGTTGGTGTGGAGCGGGCGCCCCCGCCGGCTTGATCTTTCTCTGCGGGCACTTTCCACGCCTCCGCCAGCACGCGATCAAGCGACTTCAGCGCGAAACGCCGCGCTGGTTCCAACCCCAACACCTTGGCTGCCTCCAGATACGCGGAGACGCACAAGCCGTTCCATCCCATGTAGACGGTCTTGTCGACATAGGGAGTCGGCCGCTGCAGGCGTGCCATTAACATCTTCTTTTTGGCCGATTCCAGCAACTCGCGAACCTGCCCCGACGGCAGATTCATGCGCGACGCGATCTCGTCGATCGACGCCCGCACGTAGAGCACATTCTTCGCGGGATTGTGATGCATCTCGCCAATTTCGTTGATGTCGTAGCGCAGCGCTGCGACCTGCGCCTCTTCTCCTTTCAGCACGGCGCGGGCTTCATCCAATGTCCAGGTGAAATAGTCGCCGTCATCGTCCATGGAATAATCGGCATCCTGCGACGCGTAGAATCCTCCGCGCTCACGGTCGCTCAGCCAATCGTCCATCCAACGAATGATGTCGCGCGCCACGTCGGCAAAGAATTTTTCTTCCGTGGCCTGATAGGCGTGTACGTAGTTCTTCAGCAATTCCGAATTGTCATACGACATTTTTTCAAAATGCGGGACGACCCAGCGCTCATCGACGGAATAGCGGTGAAATCCTCCCGCCAGCTGGTCGTAGACCCCACCATTGGCCATCTTTTCGAGTGTGGTGACGATCACATTCTTAAGTCTGTGGTTCGTGCCGGCTGCGGAGCTTTGCTCCGCCGGACGGCCGGGGGCGGCCCTCCCTACATGTGCCGATTCGCTCCGTGCGTGCCTCTCAATCAGCAACTCCAGCGCCGAGGGATGCGGGAATTTCGGGGCCTGTCCGAATCCTCCATGCTCGGGATCGAACATCTTCAGCGCTGATTCGATCACAGCATCGATAACTTTCTTCGAAATCCGCCCGCTTCGTCCGGCAAACGACTCGCCTTGCGCAATCGCATTCTCGACCATCTTTGCCTGCTCGATCACGGCGCCATTTTTTTCTTTGTAAGCATTGGCGATGCTGAGCAGCACGCGCCGAAAGCTCGGGCGTCCGTAGTGATCCTGCGGCGGAAAGTATGTTCCGCCATAAAACGGCTTGCCGTCGGGAGTAAGGAACGCAGTGAGCGGCCATCCGCCTTGTCCACTCACCGCCTGCACAGCTGCCTGATAGCGGCTGTCAATGTCAGGACGCTCGTCGCGATCGACCTTCACCGCGATGAAATGTTCGTTCACGATCGCCGCGATCTCGGGATCGTCATATGACTCGCGATCCATCACATGACACCAGTGGCACCAGACCGCGCCGATGTCGAGCAACATGGGCTTGTTTTCGCAGCGCGCAGTGGCGAACGCCTCTTCGCCCCACTCATGCCAGCGGATCGGCTGATGCATCGCCGAGCGCAGATAGGAAGACGAAGCGCGCGAAAGAGAGTTGAGGGTCGCGGTGGTCATGATTCAAGTCTACATTGAGGCTGTCGGCCACCTTCCAGTCAGAATCCCCGCCGCCTCGAAACGCACGAATCCACGGGATCGAGGCCGCTCAGCGCTAGTTCCTTCGCAATCGTGCAATATAACTCAATCGCTTCATGCAGTTGCTGCTTCTCGATGTACTCGCCGTCCGTGTGGGCAACATGGATTGATCCCGGACCGAGCAGCAGCGGCTCGCCCCAACGCGTCAGCTTGGGGATGTCGGTCGTATATGCGGCGATCATCGTCGGCAGGCCATTGATGGTGCGCAGGCGCAGAAACGGCAACTCCAGAGGGAAGGTGACTTCGACCTGATCGCCAGCTGCCTCGAGAATCTGCCGCCGCAATCCGTCTGACGGACCAATCAGCCGGTAGGACAGATCCGCGTGCGCGTAATCGGGAATCACGTTGGGGGCGCGCCCGCCTTCAATGATGCCGATGTTCAGCGTGCACGCGCCGACTTCAGGATCGGAAGGCAAGGGCATCGCTCGCAAACGCGCCAGAGCGGGAATGAGCTTATCGATGGCCGACTCGCCCAATTCCGGATACGCGGAATGCGCCATCTTTCCCCGCGCCGTAACTTCAACGCGCAACGTTCCCTTCGACGCCAGAGCGATGCGGTTTTCCGTGGGCTCGCCGTTGACCAGAAACTTGCATCCCGCGGGAGCATGTTCGTTGGCCACATGCGCGCCCAAACTGTCGCGCTCTTCGCCAGCCACGAAGAGCAATCCTACGTAGATGCCTTGCTGCCGCAGCCGTTCCGCCGCCGCGACCTGCGCCGCGATGATTCCCTTGGCGTCGCACGATCCGCGGCCGTAAATGCGAGTGGCATCCTCCGACGATGGAATGAATGGAGGAACGGTATCCATGTGGGTTGAAAAGACAACCGTCGGTTTCGCCTGCTCTGGCGAAGTCGCGTAGACGTTGAAGCGATCGCCCTCCACCGGCATGCGTGCCGTCTGATAGCCAAGCCGGCACAACTCGCCGTATAAGTAGTTTCCAACCGCCGCTTCGTTGCCCGTAATCGATTCGATGTCGACCAACTGCCGTGTGAGCGTGACCGCGTCCATGCGGATAGAGAATAGCAGACGGGAAGTCAGACCTTAGACCTCGGATTTCAGACCTCGGACCTCGGA
>JASHQK010000460.1 GCA_030039195.1 Candidatus Sulfotelmatobacter sp. | reverse complement strand
ACATGCGAGTGATTCAACCCCTCTTCGCGAATCCGCTGATACATGGTCAAGTCGAGAGTTTCGGTCGCAGGTTGCGGAAGCTCGTACGATGGCTTGCTGGCTTCCTCTGGTTTAGTCTCTTTGGATTTCTTGTCGGCTGCGGATACGTTGAAATTGACGACTAATAGGAGTGTTGCAATGGAAGCGGCGAATCTAGGCGATGGCATTTCATCCTCTGGGCGATGGGTTCGTAAAACGCCAAGCAGAGTAGCAGATGGCCCGGATGGTTTTCAAAAGGAAGGAAGTGGAATAACACGGGTCCAGGATTCCGCACACAAGAGTCGCTCGCCTTCGGGAACGTTCGTGTCCTGTGCCGTTCTTGCTAGCTCTCGGCAGGACGCGGGCAGTCGTACAGTTCAGTTGTCCTGAGCAAGCGTTCTTGGCGCAGCGAAGAGCCTGCCCTGAGTATCGATGGGCATGCGGCCGAGCGCAGCAAAATGAAAATGGGGTGCCCCAATTCTCGCCGGTTTTGCGAGAAGTGGGACTTTCGACAGAACGCAGCGCAGAGCCTGTCCTGAGCGAAGTCGAAGGAACCTGGGCAATCCGGGCGAACCCGGGTCCCCATCAAGCCTGGGGTTGGCGTGATGGGGTGGGCGAAAACGGTCGCGCCGCTTTTATTAAGAAAGGCCGCGACGCAATCATCGCGCGGATCGCTTCCTATGTTTCAGCCCTTTGGAGAGTCCTAAAGTCACTGAACCACCAACAACACGAAGCCTGTAAGGCCGCTAGCTTCCTTCGTGCACCTTCGTGTCCTTTGTGGTTAATCCAGGACTCTTTTTTGACGCCCACTATTGCCCCTGTTAAACTGCTTGTTTGCCCAGCACTTAGCTAACCGACTAAAGGGAATCCGTGCGCGCAAAGACCCGCCATCAACTCAAACAAGACGCATTCAGCCGGGCCACGATCGAGGCTGCCGGAAAGACCGCCCATTGGACAGTCGAGCACCAGACCACGCTGATTGTCTCTGGAATCGCGATCGCCCTCGCGCTCGCCCTCTTTTTCGGCGGATGGGCCTACCTCAATCAGCAGAATCAGAAAGCCGGCCTGGATCTGACCCAGGCCGTTCGCATTATGGACACGCCGCTGCGCCCGGCCGGTACACCCGCGCAGCCCGATTTCCCTACCTTTACTTCGGCGAAAGAGCGAAATGAAGCGGCGCAGAAGCAGTTGCAGGTGATAGTCGACAAATATCCGCACACCCACACCGCTGACATGGCCCGCTTTCTTCTCGGCGTGACTGCATCGAACTTGGGTAACACCACCGCCGCAGAAAATGATTTCAAAACCGTCGCTTCTAACGGGAACCACGATGTTGCGGCGCTCGCCAGGTTTGCGCTGGCTTCGGTCTATGCCGATAACAACCGAACCAAGGACGCAGTCGCCCTGTATCAGGAACTCATCAACAAACCAACGGTGACGGTTAGCAAGGTAACGGCACAGCTGCAATTGGCCGCACTTTACCAGAACTCCAACCAGCCTCTCGACGCCAAGCGGGTCTACGAACAGGTCAAGAAAGAAAATCCTGCCAACGAAGCCGGACAGTTAGCCACGCAAAAGCTGGCAGAACTGAAATAACGGACCTCGATATTTTGGTTGTCATCCTGAGCAAGCCGAATTTGCGCAGCGAAGAGCCCGTCCTGAGCGACGTCGAAGGGACCTAGGCGATCCGCGCGAAGCGTCTAGGGCCTGCCCTGAGCGAGCGAAGCGCGCCGAAGGGCGGTTTAGGCGACGCAACACTGCGCGTTTGGATCGCTTCAATTCGGACCATCCGCCGCAAAGAACGACCCTGACTCCCTCGACCGCAATCCCTGATACCATGTTCCCTTTTCAGTCCACCGAACCCCATGGCGCTAATTCGTGGCGCTATATTGAGGGCTCCATGTTCCGTGTCCTGGCAATCTTAATTTTCGCCGCAGCGTCTTTCGCTCAGACCGCCCCGCTCACTTACGTACCCGCCTCACGCCTCGCCCACCTTCGCCATGGCATCAATCTCAGCGAATGGTTCGCGCAGGTCTACGATCCCAAGGGATACACCAAGGAACACTTCGAAACCTGGACGACTCCTCAAGATATCGCGCTGATTAAATCCGCAGGTTTCGATCACGTACGTCTTAGCGTCAATCCTCAGCCCATGATGGACGCCATGCAGGGCCAGGACCATGGAGCCGAATATTTCGGCTATCTCGACGCCGCGATGAAAATGATTCTTGACGCCGGCCTGGCCGTCCAGCTCGATATGCATCCTGACTCGGATTTCAAGGCCCGGCTGAACGACGACGAGTTCGTCGAGCGCTTCGCAGATTTCTGGCGGATGGTCGCACGGCATTATTCCTCGTGGGATCCCGAACGCGTGTTTTTCGAGATCCTGAACGAGCCGGAGATGCACGATCCTTACCGCTGGTATGGAGTCGAGACGAAGCTGACGACGGCTATCCGCCAGGTTGCGCCTGCGCACACGATCATCGCCTCAGGAGCGAATTGGGACGACGACGATGACATGATCTTTCTCGAACCTCTTCGTGATCCCAACGTGATTTACGTGTTTCATTTCTACGAGCCGCACATCTTCACCCATCAGAGCGCGACGTGGGGCGAATATTACTGGCGCTGGGTGAAAGGGCTGCACTATCCATCATCGCCGGAAAATGCAGCGCAGGTCGCGGCCGGCGTTCCTGAGGCGCCCGACCGTCTCTACGTGATTCGCTACGGGCAGGATCATTGGGACGCTTCGCGCATTGACGCCGAGATCAATCAGGCCGCGGATTGGGCGCGACGAAATCATGTTCCGCTGATCTGCAATGAATTCGGTGTGTTTCGCTACGGAGCCGACCCGCAGGATCGCATTCGCTGGATTACTGACGTCCGCACCTCACTCGAGCGCCACAACATCGGCTGGGCCATGTGGGACTATTCCGGCAGCTTCGGCGTAGTCACGAAACAGAACGGCAAAGCCACGTTGGACGAGGCCACCGTGAGAGCGCTGGGTCTCTCCATGCCGTAAGATTTCGCCTCTTAGCCAATTTTTGTTCGGCCATTTTCGGGAGCCTTCTCCCGCCCTGCGGTGTCTAAGCCCACAGGGTTCCGCTCCAGATTTGGTTTTTCTCGCTCGACTGTCCGCACACTCCGCGTTGCGAGGTCGCCCCATGCTCGAAGCCGTCCAGCTCACCAAGCGCTATTCATCGATTCCTGCAGTCCAGGATCTTTCGTTCGCCTTGCGTCCCGGCCAGGTGATCGGCTGCCTGGGGCCGAACGGCTCCGGCAAGAGCACGACCGTGAAAATGCTCACCGGGCTGCTCGAACCCAGCCGGGGAGTGGTTCGTTTCGATGGGCGAAACATTCAGGACGATCTGCAGGGCTACCGGAGAGTGCTCGGCTACGTCCCCGAAGAAGCGCACCTCTATCCTTATCTGAGCGGATGGGAATATCTGGAAATGATCGCGACTCTGCGCGGCATGCCCTGGAGCGAAATCAAAACTAAGCTCGATTCTCTGCTTGAACTCTTCTCATTGCATCCACACCGCCATGCGAGCATCGCGACTTATTCCAAGGGCATGCGGCAGCGCATTCTGCTAATTGCCGCTATCATGCACAATCCGCAAATCTTTATCTTTGACGAACCTCTCTCCGGCCTCGACGTAACTTCCGCACTCATCTTCAAGAACCTGGTTCAGGAACTCGGACGCGGCGGGAAACTCGTTTTCTATTGTTCGCACGTGTTGGAGGTGGTCGAAAAAGTCTGTACCGACGTGCTGATCCTGCGCAAAGGCGTCGTAATCGCGCAGGACTCAGTCGCCAACATCGGCCAGATTCTCGGTCAATCGCTCGAAAACACCTTCCTGCACTTGGTCGATGACGTCGACACGATGAGCGTGGCGCATGACATCGTCGAGGTGATGGGGGCGGCATGAGCCTCCTGTCTCCCACGTTAGTTCCTGGCCGCTGGGATCGCTACCGCCAGCGCCCGTTCTGGCGATTGGTCGATTTGTTTTCGGCACGCATCTTTCGCGGCGGCGGAGACGCCGACGCCGAAGGCCTCGATCTCGGCATCGGACTCGCGCTCACTCTGCTGGCTCTGCCCGGCTTCGTATCCCTGCTTCCGCTCGACAAGTACGCAAGTTTCCTGCAATGGCTTCGCGGCATGACCAATGTCGATCCGCTGGCCGTCTCCTTTCCCGATGAATACTTCTTCATCGTCCTTTCCATGACCGTTACCGGAGCCGTCGCCGTCTGGCGCTGGGACGCCATCTTCCCCGACCGCCGTGACTACATCAATCTGGTTCCCCTGCCGATTTCCACGCGCACGATCTTCCTCGCCAACCTGGTCGCGGTTCTGTTCCTCGTCGGATTGATCGCCCTCGATGTGAACGCGGCGTCGTGCATTCTCTTTCCGATGGTCGTCGCCGCCACGCAAACGAAATTTCTGTTTTTCCTTAAGTTCGCA
>JASHQK010000459.1 GCA_030039195.1 Candidatus Sulfotelmatobacter sp. | reverse complement strand
TTAGTGCCCGCTGCGGCAGCTGGCGCAGTATCCGCCAATTTCGAGGCGCGAAACAAGCACGTGGAATCGGCAATCGCTTTCCACCTGCTGCTTGAGTTTGTCAAACTGATCGCTGACAAACTCCATAATCTTCCCGCAGCGCAGGCATGCCATATGGATGTGGTCCTTCGCCAGCCTCCGTTCGTAATAATGGCCTTCGCCATTGAGGTGCATCAGGTCGAGCTCATCAATCAATCCCTGCCGTTTGAGCAAACGCAGAGTGCGGTAGACCGTGCTGCGATCGACGCGGGCATCCAGCCGCTGGGCCTTGCGCAAAATTTGGCTTGCGTCTAAATGCTTGTTGGCAGTTTCGATGACGCGCAGAATGGCGCGCCGTTGCTCCGTCATCCGAATGCCGCGCTCGGCAAAGTGAGCCTGTAAACGTCCCGGGATTTCAGTCTGCGGAAGGGGCATAACTCACTTCTCGCTGTCGCTTGTCGCAACTGGTCGCAATCGCACTGCGACGAATTCTTTCGCCAAAAGTGGACAACGGTGCGCAGTATCCAACATCCTCGTAGATGTTAATCCTAGTTGCGACCGGGTTGCAACTAAAAAGAACCGTCTCTCCCCTATTCTGGCAACCACCCTTGGCTGCAGCCCGGGACGGCACATGTCATCCCCCCGGGTTGATATCCGCGACCGCCATCAAGCCCCCTACAAGGAGTTGTCGGAAACGCGCTGGCACCCATACCCAGCCGTTCCCGTAAACCCCGGCCCATGCGACTTTTCCCGGCCTCCCCGCATCGAATGGGAGTGCTAAGATAGAAAGTCGGCCCCTAGCGGGACGCACTCATACAGATCGCCAGACCCGGCAACACCGCTCGTGAAGCGTCGGCCGGCCGCGCGACGTTTACAACGAGGAGAAAAGGAAATGGCAGAGCAATTGAGGGATCAGTCCGCGGTGGCAGCCGCCAAGGGCGGTCACAACGGAATCGTCGAAGTGACCGATGCGAACTTCGACCAGGATGTTTTGAAATCGGATCAGCCCGTTCTCGTCGACTTCTGGGCAACCTGGTGCGGCCCATGCCGCGCCATCGCGCCCATCGTCGAAGAACTGGCCAAGGACTATCAGGGCAAAATCAAAATCGGCAAGATGGATGTCGATGCCAATAGCGCTACGCCCATGCGCTACCGCGTAACCGGCATCCCAACTCTGCTGGTTTTCAAAGGCGGACAGGTGGTCGAACAGATCGTCGGCTACAAGCCGAAGGAGGCCATCGCCCAAGCCCTGAACAAGCACATCGGGTAAAGGCGGCTTTCAGCCGTCAGCTCTCAGAAACGCCCGGGACGATCCCGGGCGTCTTCTTGTCTTGCGAAGGAGAAGGTCCTAGTATTTCCTCAAAACCCCAATCACTCTTCCTTGCACGTCCACCGACGCCGCTGGCACGATGATCGGTTTCATGTTCACATTCGAAGGCTGCAGGCGGATGTTGTCGCCTTCGCGATAGAAACGCTTCAGCGTCGCGTCATTCCGTTCCACCAGCGCCACCACAATGTCGCCATTGTGCGCCGTCCGTGTTTTCTCGACCAGCACATAATCGCCATCGAGAATGTGTTCATCCTGCATCGACTCGCCCCGTACTTCCAGCACGAACACTTCCTTCGATTTGACGAAATCCGCCAGCGAAATCGTCTCCGGATTTTCCACCGCTTCGATCGGCTGCCCCGCCGCGATCCGCCCCAGCAAGGGAAGCACAACCCCGGTATTGACACTCATCGCCTGCTTGAGCCGTCCTTTCGGAGGCAGCAGGTCAATCGAGCGGCTGCGGTTGTAATCGCGCGTGAGCAAACCTTTTTTCTCGAGATTGGTGATGTGCTTGTGCACCGTCGCCAGGGATGAGAGTTCCAGCCCTTTGCCGATTTCTTCGAACGACGGAGAGTATCCGTTCTCTGCCACGAAGCGCGAGATGAAATCGTAGACTTGCCGTTGCCTGCGTGTAATCGCCATGCCTGCATTATTGGCGAACATAAAGCGAAAAGCAAGAGGAATCGGTCCGGAACTGCTAAGAAGACGGATTCCTCAGCGAACTCTGCGGAGATCCTCCGCGAACTCGGCGTTCAAGGCTTCGTTCCGGCACTAACGCCAGCACGTAGCAGCACGATATTTTGTGGCGCACGTTGGGCGTGTTTTTCTGTGGCGTGCGTGTCTGAATTCGGCATTAGAATGTCGCGCCATTCGTCACCGCCGACTGAAGCTGGCATAATCAATACAGCCAACAAATATGCCATCACCCTGGACCACGCTGCGGCGTAATGCCAAAGCACTGCACCGCAACCTGCGCGGAGCAGGCATGGCAGCGCGCGCTCTCGCTTCAACCGATCATCCCCTGCTCGCGCACATCATTCCCATGCGCCGCTGCAATCTCGCCTGCACCTATTGCAACGAGTTCGACGATTTCTCCAAACCCGTCCCCATCGACGAGATGTATCGCCGCATCGACAAGCTGGGCGAGCTCGGAACTTCGGTCGTGACAATTTCCGGCGGTGAACCGCTCATGCATCCGGAACTCGACGACGTCATTCGCCGCATCCGCCACAACGGCATGATCGCCGGCCTGATCACCAACGGATATCTGCTGGTCGCCGAGCGCATTCAGCGGCTGAATCGCGCCGGCCTGGAGTGGCTGCAGATTTCCATCGATAACGTGAATCCCGACGATGTCTCGAAGAAAAGTCTGAAAGTGCTCGACAGGAAACTGCAACTGCTGGCCGAGCACGCCGACTTTCACGTCAACATCAATTCGGTCGTGGGCAGCGGCATCCGTCATCCGCAGGATGCGCTGGTGATCGGCAAGCGCGCCGTCGAACTCGGATTCACCTCAACCATCGGCATCATTCACGATGGCAGCGGACAGCTGCAGCCGCTCGGCGAAGAAGAGCGCCGCATCTATCACGAGATGAAGGCGCTCGAAAAGCGCAGCTTCACCCGCGTCAACGCCTTTCAGGACAACATCGCGCAGGGCTTGCCCAACGATTGGCGCTGCCGCGCCGGCGGCCGCTATTTATATATCTGTGAGGACGGGTTGGTGCACTACTGCTCGCAGCAGCGCGGATATCCTGGAGTCCCGCTGGCAACCTACACGCGCGAAGATCTGCGCCGCGAATATTTGAACGAGAAATCCTGCGCCCCGCACTGCACGGTGTCATGCGTGCATCAGGTATCGATCTTCGACTCGTGGCGCCATCCCCAGCTGCCCAGTGAGCCCATGCCGCGCGTGCAGCCCGCCGAAGAGCTGGTGCGGATCAAATAGAGGTCAGCGATCAGGGGTCAGGGGGTCAGCAAGAGTCGCTGTGCTCCTCTCAGCGCTTAGCCGCTAATCGCTAATTGCCCGCCAGCATAACGCTTACTTCTTCGGTTGCGCGGTCGGCGGCAGCAATCCATTCAACCGCAGATACATCGCCGCCGAGCTGTAGTGGTCGGCCCAGTCGTTGGTGAGCGCGATCAGTGCAAAAGCCATCGGACCTTTGCGTCCTCCGAACAGTTCGACTTCATCTCCCAGCTTCGAGTCGTCGATCTTATCCAGCGCCGTCGAGCAAAAATCGAAACTGGACTTCAGCGCCGCCACCAGCGTGTCCTTGCTGTCGGTTTCTTTCAACGGCATCGGCGGCTTAACCTCGGGCATGTTGCCAATCGTCGCGCACAGATGATTGTTCGATCCGATGATATGCAGCACCAGATGCCCGAACGTCATCTGCTGCTCCGTCGGTTTATAAGAGAACTTGTCAGCCGGCATCTCTTCGACCGCCGAGACCAGATTTTTCTGCTGCCGCGGCAAAATCTGTTTGACGACGAACGTCACGGGATTCTTTTCCTGGGCGAACAATGCCGTGGAGATGAGCAACAGAAGCACACTGACGGCTGTTTTCATGGCCTCCTCCAAGGGTTAGATCCTTTGAGCTTGTTCCATTCTACGGTCCTTGTCTTGCGATTAGGATTCGTGAGCAAAACGCTCGTTTATAGCGTTGCCAAGCCCGCCGTCCCCAGCTTGAAAAGCAGATACCACACGGCAACGATCGTGATCGCAGTCGAGCGCTTCACTTTGCTCGTGCACGCAAAACCGATGCCGATCAAAATAATGGACCACCAGCTGAGCACGTCGACGGCCGATGCCATTCCACGCAAGAATTTGCCAGTGGTTTCCGGATCCAGGTAATAGGCGAGGTTCGTCCCCACGGGGTTGTTGATGTCGAAGGCCTCCGGACTCGCCCCGGCAAACAGCGAGATCACTGCCAACAGCGCGCCAATCACACCGGGAAGACTCGCATACATCA
This sequence comes from Candidatus Sulfotelmatobacter sp., assembly GCA_030039195.1. Taxonomy (GTDB): domain Bacteria; phylum Acidobacteriota; class Terriglobia; order Terriglobales; family Acidobacteriaceae; genus Sulfotelmatobacter. The sequence continues at coordinate 20,164 of JASHQK010000459.1, read as the reverse complement.
CGATCGCGTAGGCGCTCTTGAACGAGGTTTCTGCATTCGCCGCAACCTTGAAAGTCGCCCAGAGAACGACGGTCTCCACTAGGAAAAAGAACAAAATCAGTAAGGGATTCGCATATCCGATCCCGGCGACAAGCTTGCTCGAAAACTGCAATTGTCTGGTTTGCTGTTCCGGCGGAAGTTTGTCGAATTGATCAGCCCGCGACGAATGCGCAATCTGATTTCGGCTGATCTGTTCGAATCCCACCTGCCGGTTGACCGAGTACATGAATAACACGGAGAAAATGGAGATGATGATCCACGGCGCCCACCAGCTCGCGTTGCGCCGCAAATCAGTAAATGTTTTCGATGGAGCAATGAACGTGTTGATGATGCGCGCCCCTTGCGAGAGCGGAGCCGCTTCTGCTACAGGCGCGGGGGGAGTGGGAACAACCGGGGCGGTCGACATGAATGCCTCCTTGCAGGGGCCCGTTGCCGGAGCAACGGTCGACGGCATTCTAGTCGCGGATCTTCAGGCAGACAAGAGCGGCCCGGCAAGCAGCGCTCTTGCCAGTCGGACGAGTCCGCTATGATGATTGCAATGTCGAACACAACGCCGGTGGTGCTCGCCGTTTTTGCCGCCGAACTGGCCCCTGCAGCCGCATTTGGATTCTTGCCCGAGCGCACCGTCCGCGCCGTCGGCCGGCTCGCCCTTCCTCTGCGGATCGCCCTTCCGGCCCTGTTAGTTTTGCCTTACGTCGCAATCTCCGCTTCGCGCCACATCTTCCGCTGGGATTGGTTCGCACTCTATGCCGGCTTGCCCGTCTTGATGGCGTGGTTGTTGAGCCGCGCCGCCGAGGCTGATCCCGAGCAGCGCGGCAATTGGCGCGATGCCATCGTGTTGCTCGTGCTCGGCCTGGCTGTCGACTTGCGCTGGTTCGAACCGGCTTGGCCCGCCGATTACGAGGCTCTCGGCAAGATCCTCCTGGTCGATGCCGGCCTCTACGCCTTTCTCGGAGTTCGCCAACTCACAGGCACCGGGTTTGATTTCCGCCTGCACTGGAGCGACTGGAAGACCGGTCTGCGCGAATTGCTTTTCTTCGCGCCCCTAGTGATTCTGCTCGGAATGGCCCTGGGATTCATTCAGCCCCACGCCAACCACCCCCATATCGGCACAGCTTTCCTGCGCTGGATCGCCATTTTTTTCTTCGTCGCTGTGCCGGAAGAACTTTTCTTTCGCACCTGGGTGCAGAACTTACTGGAGCGGCGCCTTGGACGTCATGGCGCGCTGATCACGGCTTCGATGCTCTTCGGGCTTTCGCATTTCAATAAGCGGAATCTGGTTGGCCAGCACTTCAATTGGCGCTATGTGCTGCTCGCCACCATCGCTGGCATCTTTTACGGACGCGCCTGGCGCGAGCGCCGCCGCATCGCCGCATCGACGATCACGCATACCTGTGTGGATTGGTTGTGGTCCTGGTGGTTCTAGGAACCGGCTTCGCATCCGGCCCCGCCTCACCGCATAGCGAGACTCGGAAAAAGATTCATATCAGGCCGACACTTGGAGAGACTGATTCGTATCAGGGCATCGCTTCGGCGGTGCCGAAACCGGATCACAAAAGAGGGCGGCTTCAGCCGCCGTTAAACCGCAACCCTACCGCACCGTCGCCCCGCGATACCCCGCATAGTGCGCTGTCTGATAGTGGTAATATCCCAATCCCACGTGCATGTGATGATGTAACGCATCCGGCACGCACATCGCGAAGCATAAGCCCAGCAGGCCCTGCGCCAGACCCAGAACCCACAGATTGCGATAGCGGCGGAACAGCCAGCACGAAGCCGCTCCCCAAATCACCGTCGCAACCACAAGCGGAATGTTCGGCAGGTGTGCGACGGCAAACAGAACGGCCGCCAGCACGATCGCACGATCGCTGGTCACGAGGCGCGTCAGTCGCGGCATGAAGTAATCCTGCAGCAGGAATTGCTGATAGAGCGTCCACAGAACATAGCCCCACACGTGGGAAAAATCCGGATGATAGAGCTCGTGAAAGGTGCCGATCTTTTGGGCCACAAACACGCTGGCGAAAGAAAGAGCCACGGCGGCAGCCAGAATCCAGAGCGAGGCGAGAAGCCCACGCCCACCCAGGCCAAGATCATTGAGCGTGGGACGTCTGAGCAGCACCATTCCGAGCGGGGCCAGCAGAGCGATCGGTCCAAAGATCAGCTGCTCGCGCGGGGGCAGCCACAAAACCGCCATGATCGCGGCAAACCCAAACCCTAGTTCCAGCAGATCACGCGTGCCCGCCCGCGTGCCCGAGTCCGATAACGTCAATGCAATGGAATCCGTACTCGACAACGTCATTCTCCCCCACAGCTAGGAGTAGCAACAGCCTGATTTGGTTGCAAAATTTCAGGCTTGCATTATTCTCTGTTCGCGAGCTTACGCCGAAAGATGTGGAGTTGCATCCAGAAGACTTCGGGTGTAGGGATGCGCAGGCCGGCTGGTAATCCGATCCGTGTCTCCGATTTCAACAATCCTTCCCTTGTTCATCACCGCGATGCGGGTTGCTAGATAGCGCACGACGGGCATCGAGTGCGAGATGAAAAGATAAGTTAATCCGAAATCGCGTTGCAGTTCGGCCAGCAGGTTGACGATCTGCGCGCCTACGCTGACGTCGAGCGCCGACACCGGTTCATCGCAGACGATGAATTTCGGCCGCAGCGCGAGGGCCCGCGCGATTCCGATGCGCTGCCGCTGTCCGCCGGAAAATTCATGCGGATAGCGGCGCAACGCCGACTCATCCAATCCGACCGCGCGCAGGAGTTCCACAACCTGCGACTTCCGCTTGAGCTTCCCTCGGCCGGATCGCTCAGCGCTCTCCCTGTCCGATTCCGCGTGTATCTTCAGCGGCTCGGCGATGATGTCTTCCACGCGAAAGCGCGGATCGAGAGACGCAAACGGATCCTGAAAAATGATCTGCATGTCACGGCGCAGACGGCGCATCTTGCCAGAACTGGCCGACAACAAATCTTGTCCCTCGTACAGAATCGATCCTGAACTCGGCTCGATCAACCGCAAAATCAGCCGTCCCAGCGTGCTCTTGCCTGAGCCGGATTCGCCAATCAGACCCAGCGTTTCGCCCGAATGAATTTCGAGAGAGACATCGTCGACGGCGCGCACTTCCCCTTGAGCCTTCCCTCCGAACGCCGATTCGCCATGCGGAAAAGCTTTCGTCAGATTGCGGATTTCGAAAAGAGCCACGCCTCGATGTTAACAAGAAGTTCATGTAAGAGCGGAGGTCTCTTGCCCTGAGTTGTTGCGTGCGCTTTCGGCCAACGAAGCAAAAAATGAAAATGGCGTGCCCCGCTTCTCGCCGGTTTTGCGAGAAGTGGGATTTTTGAGAGAGCAAAGTCGAAGTGTAGTGCGGAGGCATTCCTCCGCCCCGCGTCGCGAAGCGACGCGTGTTCGCAACCGCGGTTTTCGTTGGACGCGTTTCTTGACTTTGTAGGGGCGGACGTCCTCCTCCGCCCCGCGACCTCAGCCGCGCCGCGGCGCTATGGGAAAGCCCGGCACGGGAGTGCCGGGAACGCGAGAGTGCAACGAATCGAGTCCGCCTTGGCGGACGGCATCAGTTTCGTAATACATCCCGCCTTGTCCGAACCTGCTTCGCGTTCATTGCGCGCTTCGTGCGCAACCGCGGACGAATGCGTCCGCGGCTACACAGTCATCCCGCAGCGATGAGCGGCACCGCGGCCAGCGCCGCGAGCAAGCCGACGAACTTCCAGCGGCTGAAATGCTCCTTCAACACGATCCTTGCCAGCAAAACCGTCACCGCCGGATACAGGGATGTGATCACCACTGCTTCATCCAGCCGCCCATGCTGATTGGCAAAAATGAACAGAGCACTCCCGGTAATGTCGAGACATCCCGCGACTACGGCGAACAGAATGCTCGGCCGTGGCAGAGTCAGCGGCGCACGCGTCGCCAGCACGGCAATCGATGTAGTCGTGAACGATCCCACGCGTGAAATAGTCGCCAGCCACTCCGACGACCCACTCGCCTGATGAATACAAAGATAGAATCCCGCAAATCCCACGCCCGCCAGCGCAGCCATTGCCAGGCCCTTGGGATGTCCGGTCTCATCGTTGGCTCCGCTTGGTTCCGGACGTGTGATGAGCCAAATCGCCACAATCGCCAGGATGAAACCTGCCATCGTCCAGCGATGGGGCGCGCCTTCCATGGCGATGTCGGCCAGCGTAGGAATCGCCGCTCCCAGTAATGCCGCGACCGGAGCGGTCAGGCCCATCTGGCCAGCCGCCAGCGATCGATAAAAAATCGCCAGCGAGAAGCCTCCCACCGCCCCGGCCGCCAGCGCCCACAAAATGCTCGCACGCGAAGGAAATACGCCGCCTTGCGCCAGCGCGATCACGACCATCAGGGCGAACGCGCAGAGATGCGAGAAAGCCGTCACAACGAAGGCGTTGCCGCGCTTGGAGGCGAATCCCCCGGAAAAATCCGACGCTCCCCATATGAAGACGGCGAGAACGGCGGATGCTGGAGGGCCGAGTTGACTGATGGATGGCACGCCGGACGAGGGTAACATGGGCTCGAAACCAAGGAGCTAACGGCCCTGACACAAACCTCTGGCCCGGTAGCATGGCGTGCGCTACCCTACTACGAATTGGAGGATTGCTATGAAGCGCTGCCTGCTCGTTTTTGCTTGTTTCGTGCTTTGCCTGCCGTGTATTGCGCAAAATCCTGACGACCCGGCCACCAGCGACGACGTGATTCTCTACCTGCGGACGATGCATTCCCACGACATGATGCAGAAGCTGATGGAGGTGCAGGTCCAGAGTATGCGCCAGCTCGAGCGGGATGTGATTCTGAAGGAAAAGGGCTCGGTACCGGCGGATTTTGATGCGCGATTCAAGAAAGAGATGGACGATTTGATCAAGAACATGCCGTTGGACGAGATGGCCCAGGCAATGATCCCAGCGTATCAGAAGCATTTTACGCACGGCGACATCGAGGCGATGAATGCGTTTTACTCTTCACCCGTCGGACAGAAGGTGATTCAGGAGTTGCCCGCTGTTTCGGGTGAGGCCATGCAGTCCATGATGCCCGTCCTGAGCAAATATTTGAGCGATTGGAAAGAGCGTATGAAGAACGAGCTTGAATCCAGCCCAAGCAGCAGTCCGGCAAAATCTGGTCAGAGCGCTTCGCCCGACAAGGCGAATCAATGAAGAACCATCGGCTTGCGAGAAATTTCGGGGGCAGGCTGCCCGGGACTCACTCGTGCTCTCGCGGGCAGGAGTGCCCACGCCACATCCGCATGTTAGAATTTTCTTAGCCGCTTCCGACAAACTTCAATTCCTGAGGCCCCGGTTGATCGAACTCGCACCATCCATTCTTTCTGCCGATTTCGCTCGCTTAGGCGAGCAGGTACACGCCGCGTGCGAAGGCGGGGCCAGCCTCATTCACGTCGATATCATGGACGGCCACTTCGTGCCCAATCTCACCATCGGCCCTCCGGTGGTGAAATCGCTGCGCAAGGCAACCACTTTGCCCCTCGATTGCCACCTGATGATCGACAATCCCGACGAGTTTATCCCGGTCTTCGCCGATGCCGGCGCCAACTGGATCTCGGTCCATCAGGAAGTCTGCCGCCATCTCAACCGTACCTTGAACCACATCAAGGATCATGGCTGCCGCGCGGGCGTGGTCATCAATCCAGCGACCCCGGTCGATACCCTCGCAGAAGTGCTCGAAATTGTGGATTATGTCCTCGTCATGTCGGTCAATCCGGGCTTCGGGGCGCAGCCCTTTATTCCTTCCACCTTGCACAAAATGCGGCGCTTGGCCGAGATTCGCAGGCAACGCGACCTGAACTTCCGCATCGAAGTCGATGGCGGCGTCGCGCTCGATACGGTCGCCGATGTGGTACGCTTTGGTGCAGAAATTCTCGTAGCGGGCAACGCAGTATTCGGCCATGGCGATCCAAAGAAGAATGCCGAGGCTCTCCTGAAAGCTGCGACTGAGGCGACGCTGCTGAAGGTGTAAGATGAGTACCCGGGCAATAATCGCAGGGTAGGTTGGATCGCAGATTCCCGCTCATATCGGTTCTCCCAGAGGTCTTATGTCACGTCGGATGTTGTCCATTGCGGTGTTGGGCATACTGCTGGCTTTCACGGCCGCCTGCACCAACAAAAAGTCCGTCAACCCCCTCGCCACGATCGGATCAAAACAGCCAGACAAGATCCTATTCGACAAAGCCATGGACGCCATGCGCCACAACCGTTTCGATGTGGCCCGCCTGACCCTGCAGACTCTCATCAACACCTATCCTGATTCCGAATTTATCGCCCGCGCCAAGCTCGCGGTCGGCGACTCCTGGTACGCAGAAGGCGGCGCAGCCTCGCTGGCGCAGGCCGAGCAGGAATACAGCGATTTCCAGATCTTCTTCCCCAATATGCCGGAAGCCGCTGAAGCGCAGATGAAGATTGCGCAGATCCACTATGACCAGATGGAGAAGCCCGATCGCGACTACACCCACGCCAAGCGCGCCGAAGACGAATATCGCAAGCTCATTCTCCAGTATCCCGACAATAAGCTGGTGCCCGAAGCCAAGCGGCGGCTGTTGGAAGTCCAGGAAGTCTTGGCCGAGCGCGAATTCGAAATCGGACGCTTCTACTATCTGCGCCAGTCCTACCCCGCTTCCATTGCCCGTCTGAAATCGCTCGTCGATGAGTACCCGCTTTACAGCAAGGCCGACGAAGCCCTCTACCTGCTCGGCCAGGACTATGAGGGCCAGATTGCCCGCCTGCATGCCGCCCCCGCCTGCGACGTTCACGGCCAGCCCCGCGGCTGCGTGCTCGAAGCGGCCAAGGCAAAATACATCGACGAGTTCACCAAGGAAGCTTCCGAAGCCTACGACAAGATTCTGACGCGCTATCCCATCATGGACAGCGCCGACGACGCCAGGAAGCGCCTGGCCGCGCTGCATCAGCCGATCCCGCGTCCCACCAAAGCTGCCGTCGCTCAAAACAAAGCTGAAGACGACAGCCGTCATGATGCCACCATGGCCGAGCGTTTGATGGGCATCATGAAGAGAGGGCCCGATACCAGCCAGGCCGCAACCATCGGCGAACCGACGCTCGCAGATAAGGAACCGATAGCCCCCTCGGAAGTCGTCCGCCAGGAAACTTTGTCTGCCATGGGTGTGCCCAGCGGTAAGGACACGGTCGGCGTGACCATCGTGAACAAACCGGATCAGCCGGCTGAGCCCAACACGGCAAAGTCCTCCGATAATCCCTTCGCCACCGGTTCTACCGCCGGACGATCCGCGGCAACAACCGCCGCCGATGAAAACGAGCTCAAGCCCAACGTTCCCGCGGATTCGAATGATCTGACCCCCAGCACAACCGCCAACGCCGACGGGCAGCCCCTGCCTCCTCCGCCTCAGCAGGTCAATGAACTTGCGGATCCGGCAACCGTCGCCGCCAACCAGGGCTCAGCACTGGCCAGTGACAAAGATATTTCTTCCAGCAAGAAGAAGAAAAAGAAGGGTCTGCGAAAACTGAATCCGTTCTGAAAACGGCCGTCAGCCCTCAGCTGGCAGCGAACGGTCTCGAGGCTGCCCCATCCTTCGCGATGGTCTGGCCCCTTGCTCTTGTCGGGGTAGTGGCCCAATTTCTTTCGTTTTCCATGAGGCGTCATCCCGAAGGCCCGCGCTTTCAGAAGCTGTTACGAGACTCGCCGCCCAGCATGCATGGTGGGACAAATCATGCACCAGCCGCGAAGCGGCGGCAAAGGAAAGCCCGGCACGGCAGTGCCGCGAAAGCCAAAGTGAAATCGACCGAGTCCGCATCAGCGGACGGCACGCGTCTCGTAACAGCCTCTTCACCAGCGGGGCGAGGGTCTACCAACAACGGCTGCGCTCGGGATGACACAATTGGTTGGGATGGGAAGGGCACGAGTTCACTCGTGCCACTAAGCGAATTTGTGATACTGCTCACAATCCGAGCCCGCGCAACAGGCCTTGAACGGTAGTAACTAGTTACTTCCCTTCCGCATCATTGACTTAGCTTGTGCCTCAGGTTACCTTCGCGATATCTCCCCTCTCATAGAGGAAACCTTTGGCTAGGAAGATATTGCTCGCCGACGACAGCGTAACCGCCCAGAACATGGGGCGGAAGATCCTCGCGGATGCGGGCTACGAAGTCATCACCGTCAATAATGGTTCGGCGGCTTTGAAAAGGATTGCCGAAGCCAAGCCCGATCTCATCGTGCTCGACGTCTACATGCCGGGCTACAGCGGGCTGGAAGTCTGCCAGCGCTTGAAAGAGGCCAACGAAACCGCGCGCATTCCCATCCTGCTCACGGTCGGAAAGCTGGAACCCTTCAAGCCGGAAGAAGCCCGCCGCGTGCGCGCCGAAGCCTTCATCGTCAAGCCCTTTGAGGCTAGTGAGCTGTTGAGCGCGCTGACCAAACTGGAAGACAAGATTGTCCCCCGTGCCGATTCTTCCAAGCCCGGCCGCTTTGCCCGCGCCATCGCCGCTGTCGAGGAAGGTCGTTACGACAAATCCGTCGCCGCCGATGAAGACTCCGGCTGGCGAAGCCGAATCTCGTTCCCACGGAAGAAAAAAGAAAAAGCCGTCGAGCCGGAAGATGGCGACGATCCCGCCATCTACAACGCGGTCAACCGCGATCTGAAAACCGTCGTCGAGCACCAACCCCCGCATGCGCCCCAGCCTCTCCCGCAGCAGGCTGCACCAGCCCCGCCGGTTGCGCCGCCCGTTGCCCAGGAAGATGCGCACGTCGATCTCGGAGCCCTGGTCGCCCACGGTCTGCCCAAAGACGTCACGCCGGAAGAGATCGCCGCGCTGGCCGCGGCCGCGGCGCAGGTGCAGGGAGTCACGCAGAGCAAGAATCCCGAGCCCGTAACCGGGTCGCCGGTCCATACGCAGGAAATTCCGCAGCCGGAAATTCCGAGGCCCGAAGAGGTTTCATCTTTCTCCGCGGCAGCGATCGCTCCCGTCGACGAGATCAGGGCCCAATCGGTCGCAAGCGAACCATCGCCCGCGCCAGCGGCCAGTGCTCCAGCCCCAGAAACGGCAGGGATGCCCATCGTCGCCGAAACGAAGTCCGAAGACGAACCGGTTTCCAAACCTGAGGCTCAGGAAATCGCAAGCGAACCCGCCGCGAGTACCGAAAAGATTTCGAGTGAAGTTGCCGCGGCAAATTCCGCCGCTACTCTGGCGTCAGAGCAACTGGTGTCAGAAGAGCTGAAATCGGAAACGCTGAATCGGACCGAAGAATCCGCGCACGCGAAATCCAGCGACGCGGCCAGCCAGGAAAGCGAAGATGCCGTGCCTGCCATCGCCAGCTTCGCAACCGCTGCGGATGATTCACTGAATTCAGATCACTACATTTCCGCGCCGCCAGAGCCCAGCCGCTCCGAGCCCGAGCCCGTGACCATCGCCGCAGCATCTGCCGCTGCCGAGGCTCCCGCCGCATCACGCTGGACTGCGGTGGCGGTCTCCCTGGCACCGGAAGAAACTTCTATTTCCTTAGAAGAGGAAATGCGAAAAGCGCAAGCATCGGCGCCCGCTGCCTCGTCCACGCCCGCTCCAGTTCCGGTCGAAGTTGCTCCCGACAACCTGCAGCCAGAGATTGCAGCCGAAGCTCCAGTCGTCGACACAGCAACCGCTGTTCCCACCCCTGAGCCTGTATCTGAGGCGCCCGCCCCGTCGCCAGTACCGGAACCGGTCAGCCCGGCCATCGAAGATGTGCCGGTTGCGGCCGAGTCCGTCAGCCCGGCGGTGAAGGAATTTGAAACGGTCACGCCGCGCGAACCTGAGCCTTCCCCGGTCGTCGCCGAATCTGCTCTGGAGCCGCCAACGCCTGCTGCGCCCGTCGAAGCATGCGCTGCGGAAATACCAGCCGCGGTTTCCTCGAACGACGAAGTTTCTGCGGCGGAAACAGGAGTCGCCCAGCCTGCCGACGCCGCGGCCCGCGTCGAGCCCGCAGTCGAGGCCGCACCATCAACCAGTTTCACTCAACCAGAAGTCGCCACTGATGAACCGGCCGCGCAGCCTGAGCCAGTTCCGGAAGTGGTTGCATCCGCTCCGGCTTTCACGGAAACGCCGGCGCCAGAAACAATCCAGGCCGAGGCTTCGCCTGAGGTCCCTGTGGCCGAAGCGCCTGAAAGTCATCTTTCCCAGGAAAGCGTGGAGCCCGCTTCAACCGCAGTGACGAAAGAAACTTCAGGAGGTCTATCAGACATGGCGAAGAAGGAATCCGAGATCGCAGCCACCACGGCCGCAGCCTGGGCGAGTTGGCGCCGCATTCGCGAAAACGCCGACGGCAAGAGTGTGGAGCATGCTGACAGAGAATCAGACACGCCGCGCGACGAAGCCGCCAGGGCCGTCGCCGCCGGCGCAGAAAAAGCTCCCGAGGAAGCCTCGGGCGAATCGGAAGTCACTCCGGAAATTGCCAACATCGTCGACAGTGTACTGGCCGATTTACGCCCCAAGATCGTCGAAGAAATCTCCCGCAAGCTCGGCAAGAAGAAGAAGTAAGCGCCCGTTCCGCATTTCCCATTCCTGCTCCTCCGGGAGCAGGAATTCTTTTTTCGGCCTGGGGCTGGTTTTCGATCTCCGGCTGAGACTACCCGACTGCAGCCCCGGAAGGGGCGGAATGTGATAGCCCAGGGCGTAAGCCCTGGGAAAAGTTGGGACATCCCAACCAGTCCCGTAGGGACGGTACAGGTCCTCACGCGGGGTTTGCCCAGCTTTGATCTCGCTGAGACAGGAACAACCTCGATCCCGAGGGCTGTCAAATACATACAATAATATACGTACATATATGTAAAACATGTTCCTTAAGGAACATATGTAAATTTTACCTGCACTCGTAAGTTATGGGAAACTAACTGGATGCGTCGACCCCGACCCGCGCGTCGCCTGGAGTCGAAGCCGCAGAACTTTTTCCGCTCTTCTTGCCGCGCTTCGCAATCGAGATAACCAGCCCAATCATGGAGAGGGTAAGCACAATGAAGATCGCAAAGGATGTGACGGAATTGATCGGCCACACGCCCCTCGTACGCCTGAATAAAGTTACTGCGGGATGCGTGTCCGAGGTGGTCGCAAAACTCGAGAGCCAGAATCCGCTGGCCAGCGTGAAAGATCGCATCGGCGTCAGCATGATCAACGAGGCCGAGCGCGCGGGAAAAATCACGCCCGGCAAAACCGTGCTCATTGAGCCCACCAGCGGCAATACCGGAATCGGCCTCGCCTTTGTCGCGGCGGTGAAAGGATACAAGCTCATCCTGACCATGCCCGACACCATGAGCCTCGAACGCCGCGTGCTTCTGCTCGCCTTCGGCGCGGAGATTGTGCTCACGCCAGGGCCGCGCGGGATGAAGGGAGCGGTGATGAAGGCGGAAGAAATTCTCGCGAGCACGCCCGACGGCTACATGCTGCAGCAGTTCGACAATCCAGCGAATCCGAAGATTCATTTCGAAACCACTGGCCCCGAGATTTGGCAAGACACTGACGGCCGTGTCGACATTCTCGTCTCGGGCATTGGCACCGGCGGCACGCTGACTGGCGTGTGCCAGTACATCAAGCCGAAGAAGCCGTCGTTCAAAGCGATCGCGGTCGAGCCGGGGGAGAGCCCGGTGCTCTCGGGCGGCAAGCCATCGCCGCACAAAATCCAGGGCATTGGCGCGGGATTCGTCCCAAGCATTCTGCGCACCGACTACATCGACGAGGTGATCACCGTGTCGAGCGAGGAGTCCATCGCCATGGCACGGCGCATGCCGCTCGAAGAAGGTCTGCTGGTTGGAATCTCATCTGGCGCGGCCGTGGTGGCCGCATTGAAAGTCGCCAGGCGCGCGGAGAATGCCGGCAAGCTGATCGTCGTCATCATTCCCTCTTTTGGCGAGCGCTATCTGAGCAGTATTCTGTTCCAGGAGCTGCGGGAGAAGGCGCTGCAAATTCCGACGGTGGCGCTGCCCGCTTGAGTTCCTGAAAAACATGCCTCATATTTTTTCGCTCATGCGCGAAGACATGGCCAACGTGCTGGAGCACGATCCGGCGGCCAGGTCGCGCCTGGAGGTGTTCCTCTGCTATTCCGGGCTGCATGCGGTGTGGTGCTATCGCGTCAATCATTGGCTGTGGAATCACAAATTGTTTCTGGCGGGTCGATGCATGTCGCAGGCGGCGCGCTGGCTCACGGGGATTGAAATTCATCCCGGCGCGAAAATCGGACGGCGATTGTTCATCGATCACGGAATGGGCGTTGTCATCGGCGAGACCGCGATCGTTGGCGACGACGTCACGCTGTATCAGGGCGTCACGCTCGGCGGAACCGGAAAAGAGCATGGCAAGCGGCATCCCACGATTGAGAACAACGTGGTGGTCGGCGGTGGCGCGAAAATTCTCGGCAACATTGTTGTCGGAAAGAATTGCCGCATCGGCGCGGGATCGGTTGTGCTGCGCAGCGTGCCCGATGATTCGACCGTCGTCGGCGTTCCCGGACACATCATTTTTCGCGAAGGCAAGCGCGTCGTGATTACCGATCCCAAGCAGATCAACGATCCTCTGTCGGAAGCCTTGTCCGCAGTCGTAACGGAAGTTCACAGGCTGCGCGAGCGCGTCCAGAAGCTGGAAGGCTCCGAAGGCATTGGCGAGCCGCTCTCGGCACGGTTGCAGCAGATCATGGAAGACATCGATTATCAGATTTAGGGGCGGTGGCTCGGTCTGAAAAGTCGGTTATCTCCCGGTGCTGCGTCATCCCGAACCGCGGCGCAATTCAGCCGCGGGAGGGATCTCGCGGGCAGCTTACACCAGATTCGGAGCGCGCAAGATCCCTCTCTCCGCCGGAAGTACGGCTCCGCTCGGGATGACAACGAAACTGACCCACTACCATTTAGGCTACCTGCATTCCCCTTCTGGACGTAAGATGTAGCGCTGAGATTGCCTGGCGCCTCGGCGCGATCTCAGGGAGGGCCCCTCATGCGACGCGCGCACGCTATCGTCGTTTTCTTCCTCATTGCTTCTCTCTGCCGGGCAGCGGACAAGAAAGAAGAAAAGATAAAACCTGCCGATTCGATTCCCGAACTGCAGCAGCAGATCGAGAAGATCCTGAAAGATACCCATACGCCGGGCGTGTCGATCGCCATCGTGCACAAGAACGCCCCAGAGTGGGTGACGGGGCTTGGCATCGCCGATGTGGCGAGCCAGCGCCCGGTCACGGCCGACACGCTGTTTCGCATTGGTTCCACCTCGAAAGCGTTCGCGTCGATGTCAATTTTGTTATTGGCCGATCAGGGCAGGCTTTCGCTTGAGGATCCCGTGCACAAGTGGGCGCCCGATGTATGGTTTGACAACCCATGGGAGGCAACGGATCCGGTTCGCGTGGTGAATCTGCTGGAACACACGACCGGTTGGGATGACATGCACTTCCGCGAATATGCCAAGCAGGCTCCAGACTCGATGACATTGAAGGAGGGCCTGGATTACGACCATCATTCGCGGACGTCGCGCTGGCAGCCCGGGACGCGCATGGCGTATTGCAACTCCGGGCCTCCAGTCGCGGCCTACATCGTCGAGAAGATTACCGGCCAGCGCTTCGAAGACTTCGTCGAGCAAAACCTTTTTGCTCCGATTGGAATGAAAAGGGCAACGTACTTCGAGCCACCTGCGAGGGCGGCGACGACGCTTTATCACGATGATGGGAAGACGCCCTATAGCTACTGGCACATTCTGCTGCGGCCGGCGGGAGCGATCAACGCTTCGGCCAACGACATGGCGGCCTATGTGCAGTTCTATTTGAACCGCGGCGCCGTGAGCGGCAAACAGGTTGTGCCTTCCGCTGATCTCGACCGCATGGAGAGTCCCACGAGCACGTGGGCCGCTAAAGACGGAATGAAAGCGGGCTACGGGCTGAGCAATTATTGGAGCGTCGAGGAAGGCTTCGTTTATCACGGGCACGACGGCGGAGTGGAAGGCGGGCTCACCGACATGAGCTACATGCCGGATTACGGCGTGGGATATTTCTACAGCATCAATAGTGGAAGTGGAACCGCGTTTGACAAGATTGGCATGACGATCCGGGCATACATCACGAAAGGGCTGGAAAAGCCGGCTTTGCCGCCCGTCGCCTCGCTTCCCGCGAATGCGGCGGATTACGCCGGGTGGTACGAGCCCGATTCTCCGCGAGTCGACCTGGCGCATTTTCTCGAGCGCCTGCTGGGATTGAGCCTGATTCGGTTCCATGATGGCAGGCTGCTCATGACCAACCTGGGTGCACGCAATGACGAGTACCTTCCGGTCACTGGAGGACAGTTCCGGCACGTTTCGAAGAAAAATCCACCTGCGCCCGTCGCGACGTTCGAACTGCTGAGTCTGAATCCAGAAGGCCGCTTCATGCAGGCGGGTTTTCAAACAACCATGAAGCAGATTCCCGGCTGGTTCGCAGTCAGCGAAATTGTTCTGACGGCTTTCTTCCTGCTTTCGGTGATTGCGATCGTGCTTTACGCCCCGTTCTGGATACTGGGCGGACTCAGCCGCCGGCGCCGGCGTCCGGCGGAGCGGGCAATGCGGATTTGGCCGCTGATCGCTGTGCTGAGTCTGGTCGCCTTCGTGGTGATTTTCATTTTGTGCAGCGATGACCTGATCGAGCGTATGGGCAATCTGACTCCGTGGTCCTTCGCGCTCTTTGCGGTCAGTTGGTTGCTTGCGATCGCCGTGCTGGCGAGCCTCATGTCGGTAGTCCGCGCGAGTGGCGAGGTGCGGCGTGGAGTTCGCCGCTTTTCGATCGTGGTGACCACGGCGCTCGTCATTGCCGCCGCGTATCTCGCCTACTGGGGCATCATCGGCATAAGAACGTGGGCGTGAGCGGCTGCCGGCGAACCGCGCTTGGCAAGGCTGCAGCAGTCGTGAGAGATATTTACGATCAGACTTAGAAGACGTTTTCACCACGCAGGCACGGAAAGCGCATCAAACTTTTCTGGATACCCCCGGCCCTCCTTGGCATGCGCACCGGCAGTAACCGAAAAATCTCTCTTGCAATTTCATTTCCTCTTGACATTCCCGGCTCAGTCTTTAAGATAGAGAAATATTTATTCACTAGTATGAATATTTATTCATCATGAATAAGACACTGCGGCAACGGGCTATTTTGGATGCGCTGAAGCACGGAACCTTCGCCAGCCAGGAGGACCTGCAGCGGACGATGCGCAAGCGCGGATTTCGCGTGGGGCAGGCAACCTTGTCGCGGGACATCCGCGACCTCAATCTGAGCAAGACCGCACGAGGATACGCCCCGCCGCAGGGCGATAACGGCGTGGGCCTGGCGCTGCCGCCGGTTTCGCGGTTGGTGCGGGAGTTCGTGCTCGACATCCGCACGGCGCAGAATCAGCTGGTGATCAAGACGATTGTGGGCAGCGCGCAGCCGGTCGCGGCCGCACTCGATGAAGCGGAGTGGTCGGAAATTGTGGGCACGATCGCCGGCGATGACACGATTTTGATCGTCTGTCCGGATAAGGATGAAGCGCGCAAGCTGGCGAGCCGAATCCAGGAAATGCTGGGGTAATGACGGCAAAACTGAAAACTGCGGTTCTGGGTGCGACCGGATATTCCGGCCTGGAATTGACGCGCATTCTTGTGCGCCACCCGCGGGTGGAGAAGCCGGTTTTGCTGAAGCGATCGGAGAATCACGGGAGCGCGACAGATCTGGCCGAAGTTTTTCCGGCGCTGTCGGGCAACGGCGGCTATCCGTTGCAGGCTTTATCGTGGCCCGAGGTGAAGCGGCAGGGAGTGGAGCTGCTTTTTCTGGCCACGCCGCATGAAGTCTCTCGCGCGCTGGTTCCGGAAGCGATCGCGCAGGGATTGCGCGTGATCGATTTGAGCGGAGCGTGGCGGCTGAAAAACGAGGAGCATCGGGCCATCTACGGCTTCGAAGATGCGGATGTTGCGACCGCTGATGAGCTCACACAGAGAGCTGTTTATGGACTGCCGGAATTAAATGGCGATCGCGTCGCGAATGCCGCGTTGGTAGCCAATCCCGGATGCTATGCCACCTCGGTGATTCTTGCGCTCGCTCCGCTGTTGAAGGCGGGAGTGGTTGATCGCAGCCGCGGAATCATTTCCGATTCGAAGTCGGGAGTTTCGGGCGCGGGGAAAGAGCCGACTGCGAAAACACATTTCGTTTCCGTCGCAGACAATCTGTCGGCGTATTCGGTGTTCAATCACCGGCACGTAGGCGAGATCGTGGAGCAACTCGGGCTGGAGGCGCACGAATTGACCTTCACGCCGCACTTATTGCCGATCCCGCGTGGGATTCTGTCGACAATCTATGTGCAGCTGAATCGCTCGATCCCCACGGCCGAGCTGGAATCGCTCTTCGGGAATTTCTATGCCGGCAAGCGCTGGGTGCGCCTGTTTCAGACGCCGAAACTTCCGCAAGTGCAGTTTTCACTCAACACGAATTACTGCGATCTGGGATTTTGCCTGGCTGAGGATGGGCGGCGGCTGGTGGTGATTTCCTGCATCGACAATCTGCTGAAAGGCGCCGCGGGACAGGCGGTGCAGAACATGAATCTGATGTACGGCTGGGCGGAAGACGAGGGACTGGAATGACGATCGTGGTCAAAATCGGAGGCGCGGCGCTCGAAGATGCTGGCACTCTGCGCAAGTGCGCGAAAGCGATCGCCGAACTCGCGCACGATGGGCATCGCGTGGCGGTGGTGCATGGCGGCGGAAGCGCGCTGACGCGAGTGCTGAACAAGCTTGGCAAGAAAAGCGAGTTCGTGGGCGGACTGCGCATTACCGATGCGGAGACGCGCGATGTCGCGCTCATGGTGCTGGGCGGAATGATGAACAAAAAAGTCGTCGCCGCGATTCAGTCGGCGGGGATGCCGGCGGTCGGCTTCTGTGGCGGCGATGGCATGTCGTTTCGCGCACGCAAGAAATTCACGAAAGGCAACGACCTGGGATTTGTTGGCGAGATCTGTTTTGCCGAGCCTTGCTGGATTGAAGCGTTGTGGCAGCAGGGAGGGATTCCAGTGCTGGCGTCACTGGCGCTGGGGGCGGACGGCGAATATTACAACGTCAACGCCGATGAGATGGCGGCAGCGTGCGCGGCGGCGTGTCACGCGAATGCGCTCATCTTCCTGACGGATGTGGCGGGAGTGAAAGACGCGGAAGGCGCAGTGATTCCGTGGCTGAGTACGCACGAAGCCGAAGGTCTGGTGGCGAATTCCGTCGTCAGCGGCGGCATGCTTCCCAAGCTGCAAGCCTGCAAGCAAGCGCTGAAACAGGGCGTGGGACGGGTGAGAATTCTGCCGGCGAGCGAAGCCGATGCGTTGCCACAATTTTATTTGACGAAGCTGCCGTGCGGGACTGAGGTGACGTGTGCGTGAAATGCGAAAAGCCTTGGAAGGCTAGGTAGTTCCCATGTCTCGCAAATGCGGCGAGACATGGGGCACCCCAGCTTCTTGTTGGTTGCAGCTGAGAGGACAAAGATTCAGAAAGAGGAACAGAGATTGAACACTCCATTACAGAACCGGGCGCCGGCGGTGCCCGAGACTTTCCCGGGGATCTTCTGGTGTCCGGACCTGATTTCGACGCGTGATCTCGGACCGCAGGGCGTGGAAGCCGTTTTACATCTGGCAGAGCTGATGAAATCGCGTCCGTCGGTGTTTCAGCGTTCGCTGGCGGGCAAGCAGATGGTGATGTTTTTCGAGAAACCTTCGCTGCGTACGCGCCTGACATTTGAAGCGGGCATGAACAGCCTGGGCGGGACCGCGATGTTCGTCGATCAATCGAAGGGCCGGCTGGGCGAGCGCGAGAGCCTGAGCGACATCGCGCACAATCTGGAACGGTGGATCGATGTCATTGTGCTGCGCACTTTCGCCCACGCGACCATCCAGGAAATCGCGCGGCATGCTTCGGTTCCGGTGATCAATGCTCTAAGCGATCTGGAGCATCCCTGCCAGGCACTGGCAGATTACTTCACCCTGCAAGAGCATTTCGGGGATCTGAAAAACATCTGCCTGGCTTATGTCGGTGATGGCAACAATATGGCGCATTCGTTGTTGCTGACGGCCGCGTGTCTTGGTTCTTCGATCCGCATCGCGACGCCGAAAGGATATGAGCCGAATGCGCAGATCGTTAGCGAGGCGAAAAAGATCGCCAGGCAGACGGGAGCGAGCATCGAATTGCTGAACGATCCGCATGCGGCCGTAGCGGGAGCGGACGCGGTCTACACCGACGCCTGGGCGAGCATGGGACAGGAAGAGGAGTCCGAGTTACGGGCGGGAATTTTCCGCCCATATCAAGTGAATCAGGAATTGATGGCAGAAGCCGCGCTGCAGGCGGTGTTCATGCACTGCCTGCCGGCGCATCGCGGCCAGGAAGTGACGGATGAAGTCATGGACTCGGAAAATTCCCTGATCTTCGACCAGGCGGAAAACCGGCTGCACGTGCAGAAATCGATTCTCTATTTATTGCTGGGCGGCGCAGTTCGCCTGCCCGTGAGGAGCGCTCATGCCTGAAAAAGTTGTTCTTGCATATTCCGGGGGACTGGACACGTCGATCATCATCCCGTGGCTGAAGGAAAACTATTCCTACGACGTCATTGCGATGGTCGGCGACGTTGGCCAGGGCGACGACATTGAAGCCGTCGTCAAGAAAGCGTATGCCACGGGCGCAAAGAAAGTGATCGTCGAGGATCTCCGCGAAGAATTTCTCACCGGATATGTTTTTCCCGCGCTGAAGGCGGGCGCGGTGTATGAACACAAATATCTGCTGGGAACTTCGATGGCGCGGCCAGTGATTGCGAAGCATCAGGTGGAAGTCGCCTTGCGGGAAGGCGCGACAGCGGTTGCGCATGGATGCACCGGAAAAGGCAACGATCAGGTGCGCTTCGAATTGACGTATCAAGCGCTGGCGCCGGAGTTGAAGATCATCGCGCCGTGGCGGGAATGGAATTTGAAGTCGCGCGAAGATTGTCTGGATTATGCCGAGCAGCACGGGATTCCGGTCGCCGCCAGCCGCGAGAAGATTCACAGCCGCGACCGAAATTTGTGGCACGTCAGCCATGAAGGCGGAGAGTTGGAAGACGCGGCCAATGCGCCGCTGGCGACGACGTGGCAGATGACGCTGTCGCCGCAGGAGGCGCCCGATAAAGAAGAGACGGTCAGTATTCAATTCGCGCAGGGAGTTCCAGTCGCGGTGAATGGAATGGAGCTAGATCCGGTCTCGCTGGTTGAGTTGCTGAATGAAATCGGGGCGCGCAACGCGATTGGACGCGTGGACTTGGTCGAGAACCGTTTTGTCGGAATCAAGTCGCGCGGATGCTATGAGACTCCCGGCGGCACACTGCTGGTGACCGCGCATCGCGAACTGGAAGCGATTTGCCTGGAGCGCGAAGTTGCGCACTTCAAGCAACACATCGGGCTGAAGTATGCCGAGCTGGTGTATTTCGGCCTTTGGTTCACACCGCTGCGCGAAGCGCTCGATGCCTTCGTCGAGACCACGCAGAAAAATATGACGGGCAAGATCACGCTTTCGCTTTACAAGGGAAATGTTTCGGTGGTGAGCCGAGAGTCGGAACACTCGCTGTATCGGACCGATCTGTCGTCGTTCACGATGGGCGCGGGTTACGACCAGAAAGATGCGGAAGGATTCATTCGCATTCTCGGGCTACCGTCGCGGTCGCGGGCGCGCACGAGAGAAGAGGTCGAGCAATGAAGATGTGGTCGGGAAGATTCCGGCAGCCGCTGGATCCCGAGTTCGAGCGTTGGCAGCGGTCGTTCGATTTCGACCGGAGATTGCTGCGCTATGAACTCGAAGCCAGCGGCGCGCACGCACGCGCGCTGAAAAATGCGGGAGTGTTGTCGGCCGACGAACTGATTGCCATTTTGCAGGGGCTCGAGCAGATCGGCGAACGGGCCGCCGCTTCGGCTGAGTTTCTGAACGATCCGGAAGCGGAAGACGTTCATCATTTTGTCGAGAAGCAGCTGGCAGCGCTGATAGGCGATGTTGGTTACAAGCTGCACAGCGGGCGCAGCCGCAACGAGCAGATCGCGACCGATCTGCGCTTGTACGTGCGAGCGGCGATCGATCAGTTGCAGCAGGAGCTTTCCGAGCTATGCAGCGCGGTTGTCGATCGTGCGGA